>NZ_JBYSXE010000035.1:0-41423 GCF_058781925.1 Sphingobium sp. FW306-1B-F04DB
CACACCCGCCCCTTGTGGCACGGCGCGAAAAGGATCAGTCTGCTCACCCGTCCCGGCCGCACGCGAAAGGGCGCCGCCATGAAAGACCGCCACCTGCCCCGCACCGACGATCCGGAGCTGACCGAGCCGCCGGGGCTCGAGTTCGTCTGCGCGGTCGGCTTCAGCGTCTCCGACATCTCGGATGTCCGAACGCTCGCGCCCGGGCGGCGCATCACGCTCCAGGTCGAGCCGGGATCGCAGATCGACGGGCCGCGCCTCAGGGGCCATTTCCTGCCCGGAAGCACCTTCGTCCAGATGGGGCGCGCCGACAATGTCGTCGAGGTCGAGGGGCGCGCCGTGATCGAGACGCATGACGGCCACCATATCGTCGCGCGTTCGCTGGGCGTGCTCTCGATGCCGCTCGACGCGGCGGCCGCGCTCGCCGAGGGCGAACGCTACACCCCGTCGCTGCTCTATGCGCGCGGCGCGATGCTGTTCGAGGCCGCCGAGGGCAGCCCCTATACCTGGCTCAACCGCGGGCTTCACGTCTTCCGCACCCATTGGACGGGCGCGGATGCCTTCACGGCGCTGTGGCGGGTGTTGTAGCGCGTGGCGGACGTCAGGGTCCAGGGATCCTGCCATTGCGGCGCCGTGCGTTTCAGCGTACCGGCGATGCCGCGCGAGGTGAAGAGCTGCAGCTGTTCGATCTGCCGCAGGCTCGGCAATCTCATGGCCTATTGCAGCCCCGAGGACTTCGCGCTCGCCCCGGGCAGTGAGGAGGCGCTGTCGGCCTACAGTCATGGCGACCGCATGATCGCCTTCCGCTTCTGTTCGATCTGCGGATGCAGCGTCCACTGGCACGCGCTCGAGAACATGGCCGCAGAATGCTTTCCCGAAGGCAGCGAGCCACGGGTCGGCTACAATGCGCGGCTGCTCGACGGCTTCGATCCGGGGGCGGTGACGGTGATCGCGACAACGGGGCCGGACTGAGACCGACCGGCACGTCCTGCGGCTCCGGGCCAAACGCGTCTCAGCCGCCGCCCAGGGCATCCCGGCTGCGTTGGGCGGTGGCGGCGTCGCGCGCGTGGCGTTCGGCGGTCACGCGCTCGGCGCGGGCGGCGAGCGCTTCCCAGACCGCCAGCGAGCGCAGGCAGCGTTCGCGCACATTGGCGAGCGTCGCGGCCTCCGCGTCGGCGCGCGCACGCGCGGCCTGCGCGCGGCAATAATCCGCCTGGCTGGGCGTATGGGGCTTCATGATGCGCGCATCCGCATGCCCCCCGGGCTTGGGCGTGCGGGGGGTCACAGCCCGCACGCCCGCCCCCAGGGCAGGGGATCAGGCTTGCTGGAGGTTCGCCGCGGCCATCTTGCCACGCTTGTCCGCCTGCAATTCGTAGGAAACGCGCTGGTCCTTATCGAGCGTGCGCATTCCGGCGGCCTCGACCGCGGTGATGTGAACGAAGGCGTCTTCGCCGCCGTCTTCAGGGGCAATGAAGCCATAGCCCTTGTCTGCATTGAAGAATTTTACGGTGCCGATGGGCATGGGTATTTCCTTGGGTAGAGCCGCGCCGCCGCCGCGAAGGACGAACGGGCACGGTAGGCCGGGGCCGGAATATCGATTGACCACTGCACCGCCCGGCCCCGGCCGGCGCAGGGAAAGCGGATCAGGTGGCGGTGAGTCCGGTCGCGCCCGCGCGCCGGAAGCGCGCGATGCGGTCGCCATAGGCGCGCGCGAGCCGTTCGTGCGCGCGGCGGCTGCACCCGTCGACGGCGGCGCGCGCGTTCATCAGCGACACCTGTTGACGATGATAGAGATAGTTGAGGTCTTCCATTGCATGCTCCGGCCGGGACAAGCGGGAGCGCGAAGGTCTCTCAGCCGCGCGATGGCTTGAGGCATTTGTCGCGCGATGGATACGCTGTAGCAGGGTTGGCGGGGAATGTCGCATGGATTCGGCCGGGGTGCCAAGGCCATGCCGCGGTGCGGCGCGGTCCAAAGGTCAGTAAGGTCAGCCATGCGGGAAAAAAGTTCATTCGCCGCCGCGCCCCGCCCTGCGCCCCGATTCCGCGTCCCCGAAATAGCGCGCCCGCGCGGCGTGCGCTTCCGCCTCGGCCGCGGCCTGGCGCGCCTGCTCGGCCTTCAGCTCGGCATCGGTGAGCCCGCGAAAATAGCCGGGCTGGCCGAAGACCTTTTCCTGGTAATGGAAAAAGCGCGGCGGAGGCGGATAGTTGGTCCACCACCCGATTTCGTCGCGCCAGACGCGGAAGCCCCCGGGGGTGCGCCCGCAACCGGCACGTCGCCAAGCGCCTCCATCGCGCCGTCCAGTCCTCGCCGAGCCTGCGGCGCTCCTTCGCCCGCCCCAGCGCCTCGCGCCCGTGGCTGAGCAGCCAGAGCAGCAGCCGTTCGGAATAGACGCGCTCCTCGGCGACGAGCTCGCCATGATACCAGATGCGCTTGACGGTGCCGTTGATCGCGCGTTCGAACGCCATCGAGGTCAGCCGCTGCAGCCCCTTTTCGAGCGCAGCCTCCCACGCGGCGTAGAAGGCGGCGGCATCGCTGCGGCGGCGTAGTCGATAGGCGCTCGCCTCGCTCATCCCCACGCGCCCCGCGGCTTCCTTGACGCAGCCGGTGTCGGCGAGATGCTCGATGAAATCGCGCTGCTTTTCTGGCGTCCAGCCGTCGCGGCGCGGCTTGACGGGGACGAGCGCGGTGGCGGGGGCGGGAAGCGCGGACGCGCGCCCGGGCAAGTCGGCATGGTCGGTCATGCCGGCAACGCTAACCTATCTGGTACGCTGTAGGACAGCGCAAATCGAGGACGTCATGCGATCCACGGGATGCCGTGCCCGCCCATCGCAAAGTCGGTCAGCGTCGGCGCCGTAAAGGTGAAGACATAATGCCATGGGTGGAATTGGGCCCAGGGCAGGGCCGGTCCGGTGAAGGACACGCCTTCCACGCCGGTGCCCAGGGCGGTGTCAACAATGAATGGCGGCAGCGGTGCGTCGCGAAACAGTACGATGTCGGGATTCCCCGTATACGGGATCACCATCGACCAGGTCCACCAGACCCGGGGAAGGACAAAGAAGAGGGGCGAAACCGGCGGCACAAACAGCACTGGGAACCAGATGCCCCAGTACGTGCCCTCTCCTTCGGTCGGCCGCAGATAGACGACCACGCTGTCCTTGAAATTGTCGGGCGTGGCGGGGGGCTTGCGGTCGCGCAGCGTGAGGATGTCGTCGAGCGATGGCGCGTCGAACCTGCGATCCCCGATATGCTTTTTGAGGAAGCACTTCGACATTTCCTCGGCTTCCTCGGCGCGGGCGCCCGGCGCGATCTCGATCTCGAAGTCCGACTTCTCGAAGGCCTCCTCGATCGCCGCGCCGGGCCCGGTGATCGAAAGCTCAAAGCGTGTGTTGCCCTTCACATCCGCAATCGGAGCGGACCAGACGGGGCGCTCCTCTCCCGAGCGCTTCAGATCGGCGAGTTTCATGGTCCACCTCCGGCGGCACCGCGCGCGTGAGTCGCGGCTCACGCAGCAGGGGAGTATATCCGAGCTTCCCGCGGCCGGCCGCACGGTGATTTCGCCCGCGTAATTTTCCGGCGGGCGCGGGCGGGCGGCGATGCTATGCTGGCGCGGGGGCGGATGGAGGCGCGCAATGCTCCAGACACTCGATACGGCCTGGCTCTATTGCTTCGTTTCGGAGCCGGGCGCGCACAACAAGACCTATTTCACGCTGTTCGTCGACCGCGAGGGATCGAACGGGCGCGAGATACTGGCGACGATCTCGCTCTCCTACCTCTATACTGATCGCGGCGGCGCGGGGGCGATGGTCAAGAGCTACACCCCGCCCTTCGGCCCGCCGTTCGAGCACAAGGATTTCGCGGTCAATTCGCTCTGGGCGCCCAACGCGATCGCGGTGACCTATTTCCTCTCGGTCAACGGGGCCGAGGCCTATGCGCAGGCCAATCTCTTCTATCTGAACTGAGGAGCGCGGGATGCAGGAGAAGGAAGACACGGACCCCGATCAGATCCCGCTGCAGGCGGCCAGACGAAACCTGATGATCGTGCTCATACTGATGTTCGCGGTCAGCGTCGCGGTGCTCGGCCTGATGTGGGCGAAGCCCCCCGCGGCTGACACGATCGGGATGGAGATCGCCAAGGCCGTGATCCAGATCGGACTGGTCTCGGTCGCGGGCGGGATCCTCGCCATGCTGAGTTTCATCCACCAGAGCGCGCGGGCGAAGGCCGATCGGGACAATGAGCGCGAGCTGAACAACCGGGAGAAGGAGCGCGACCGGTGGCGGCGGCAGGTCGAGTATCGCGATACATTGCTGCAGGCGACGCTCGAACAGACGACTGCAAGCTACAACGACGTCAAGAGCGTCCGCCGGCTCATGCGTGCACGTGGCCTGAAAGAGCGGGATGGCCGGACGCTGGTACAGGCCGCGAACTATGACGAGGCGATGGTGCTGATCAACGACCGCCAGCTCGAATTCGAGCGGCTGGTGAGTGACGTCGTGACGAGCAGCAAGGCGTTTTCCTCGGACACCGAACTGCGAGGCGCCCTCCGCCGGATGGAGGCGTATCTGGGGGCGGTGATCAAGGAGTATGAGGGCAAGAGGAAATTGTTTGCCGGCGATCCGCCCGAGCTCGCTCTTGAAGAGCTGCCGCAACTCTCGCACTTCCTGGCGCGCGCGAAGCAGGGGTTCAGCAGCGGCTTCGCACGCCACCACAGCGAGGTGCGGCGGATCATCCGCGCCGACCTGCTCCACCCGCAGTTGCCCGAAGCGCTGATCGCGGAACAGGACGGCTCACTGGAGGGCAGGACATGACGAAGTCCCAACAGAAGCGCGAGCCCCGCCCCGGCGGCATCCAGCCGCAGGCGGCGGTGATTCTCTACGCGGTGGAGGACGGCTCGATCGTCTCCACCCATTATTTCGCGGCGACCGGGCGCGGCGAACTGCCCCCGCCCGAGGCGCTGGAAAAAGCCGCCTTCGCGCAGGCGGCGTCGGACGGGATTGGTGAAGCGGGGGCGCTGGCGGCGCTCCATGTGCGGCCCGAGGCGATCGAGCGGGGGAAGGTGTATCGGGTTGAGGGAGGGGCGTTGGTGGAAATCGCAACAGCCTCTGTCGAGACTTGAAAAGAGTAAACGCAGTGCCGTTGGGCGCGCTTCTCCCTTGACTCCATTGTAACGCGCTATTCAATCACTCGCAGAACACGGTAATAGGGACAGTGGATCGAGTGCATATCGGTCCAATGGGGGGATTTAATGCGTAACACGCAGGTTGAAGAGATTACGGCTTACTCAGGCCGCAACCAAGCGATTCGACGCCTTCTTGTCCGCACTATCTAAAACGGAAGATATAAACAAGAATGTCTTTGATATTTCAAGGACGATACCAAATACTGATAGTTCTATTTCCGATATTCGTGCACGATTTGCGGCCATAGACGGACTTGTTCGTAAGCTTGATGATAAATCTGGCAATCTTGCACCTTTATCGTATTTCAATTCATTTAAATCATCTACGAACGCTGCCATTTCTAGTATGGATCAAGTTGAAACGCTCTACGGCTCGGTTCCTAGGCGGGCTTGCCGCGCCGCAGCGGGCCCGCGGGCGGTCTTCCGCCCGGCGGGCCGTGCCGGATGTTACTTGCCGAGCTGGCCGCGTACCGCGCCCGCGGGGTGGGGGGCGTTGTGGACGTTCACGTAGAACGCCGCAGGGGTCTGGATCAGCTCCTTGGCGAGCGCGCGATCGATATCGGCGCAGCCCTTGCTGGTGCCGCTCGCGGGGGCGTCGAGCGGGACCACGACCGGGCCCGCGACGTCGGGCGCGCCACGGTGGATATGTGCCGCGGTGGCGGTCTCGATGTTCTTGACCGCCAACTCGTAGCAGACCTGGGTCTGGCCGGGATTGATGCGGAAGCTGGCGGTGCCGCTGCCGTCGGCATCGCCGGGGCCGGGCACCTCGGCGGCGCCGGTCATGCTGACCGAGATCGGCCGGCCACCCTGCTGGGCGGGCGCGGCGGTGCCGGCTGCGAGCGCAACGGGCGCGAGAAGCAGGGCTGATAAGAGGATTTTCATGCAAACCTCCTTTTGCTGAAGACGGCGGGACGATCGCAATCCGCCCGCCCTTCTTTCGCTGCAACCCCCGGCGCCGCGCAACTGTTCCACGGGGGTTCTACCCGGCGCGGCGCTTGCCAGCGCGCGCCGCGGGCCAGTATCGACGGGCGGATGCAAGGCTGCGTATCTTCTCCCACCACGGGAGAAGGATCATTCGGCCGCGGCCTCGTCGAACTGCAGCTCGGTCGCAGGCGCCTTCTTGCCGCGCTCCAGCAGCGGCTTGAGATAGCCGCCGGTGAAGCTCCGCGGGTTTTCGGCGACCTTCTCGGGCGTGCCCTCGGCCACCACCTCGCCGCCCTTGACGCCGCCTTCGGGGCCGAGGTCGATGATCCAGTCGGCAGTCTTGATGACGTCGAGGTTGTGCTCGATCACCACCACCGAATTGCCTTGCTCGACGAGCGCGTGGAGGACTTCGAGGAGCTTGCGGACGTCCTCGAAATGGAGGCCCGTGGTGGGCTCGTCGAGGATGTAGAGCGTGTTGCCCGTGGCGCGGCGGCTCAGTTCCTTGGCGAGCTTGACGCGCTGCGCTTCGCCGCCCGAGAGCGTCGTCGCCTGCTGGCCGACCTTGACGTAGCCGAGGCCAACCTCCGCCAGCATCGCCATCTTGTCGCGGATCGGGGGGACGGCCTTGAAGAACTCGACCGCGTCCTCGACCGTCATGTCGAGCACGTCGGCGATGCTCTTGCCCTTGAACTTCACCTCCAGCGTCTCCCGGTTGTAGCGCGCGCCGTGGCAAACGTCGCAGGTGACGTAGACGTCGGGGAGGAAGTGCATCTCGATCTTGAGCACGCCGTCGCCCTGGCACGCCTCGCAGCGGCCGCCCTTGACGTTGAAGCTGAAGCGACCCGGCTTGTAGCCGCGCGCCTCTGACTCGGGGAGGCCCGCGAACCAGTCGCGGATATTGGTGAAGGCGCCGGTATAGGTGGCGGGGTTGGAGCGCGGGGTGCGGCCGATCGGCGACTGGTCGATGTCGATCACCTTGTCGAGATGCTCGAGCCCGGTGATCTTCTCATGCCGGCCCGCGATCATCCGCGCGCCGTTGAGCGCGCGGGCGGAGGCGGCGTAGAGCGTGTCGACGGTGAAGCTCGACTTGCCCGAGCCCGAGACCCCCGTGATGCAGGTGAAGGTGCCGAGCGGGATGCTCGCGGTGACGTTGCGCAGGTTGTTCGCGGTGGCGTTGTGGACGGTGAGCTTCCTGCCCGAACCCTTGCGGCGTTTCGCGGGGACGGGGACCTCACGCCGGCCGGTCAGGTAATCCGCGGTGATGCTCGCGGGGTTGGCGAGCACCTCTTCGAGCGTGCCCTCGGCGACGATCTCGCCGCCATGGACGCCCGCGCCGGGCCCCATGTCGATGATATGGTCGGCGTGGCGGATCGCGTCCTCGTCATGCTCGACGACGAGCACGGTGTTGCCGAGATCGCGGAGGCGCTTGAGCGTCTCCAGCAGCCGGTCATTGTCGCGCTGGTGGAGGCCGATCGAGGGCTCGTCGAGGACGTAGAGCACGCCCGACAGGCCGCTGCCGATCTGGGAAGCCAAGCGGATGCGCTGGCTCTCGCCCCCCGAGAGCGTGCCCGAAGTGCGATCGAGGTTGAGATAGTCGAGCCCGACATTGTTGAGGAAGCCGATGCGCTCGACGATCTCCTTGAGGATGCGCTCGGCGATCGCATTCTGCTGGGTAGTGAGGTGATTGGGGAGATCGAGGAACCAGGGGAGCGCGTCGGCGACCGAGAGGCGTGTGGTGGTGCTGATGTCGGTGCCCGCGATCTTCACCGCAAGCGCCTCGGGCTTGAGGCGCGCGCCGCCGCAGGTCTCGCACGGGTGCGCGGCCTGGTATTTGCTCAGCTCCTCGCGCATCCACGCGCTCTCGGTCTGGAGCATGCGGCGGTTGAGGTTGCCGATGACGCCCTCGAAGGGCTTGCGGACGTCGTAGCTCTTGCGCCCGTCGACGAAGGTGAGCGTGACGGGCTTGCCCCCGGTGCCGTGGAGGATGATCAGGCGGACCTCGCCGGGAAGATCCTTCCACGGCGTGTCCAGCGAGAAACCGAACTCGCGCGCGAGGCTCGCCAAGACCTGCATGTAATAGGGGCTGGGCGGGTTGGACTTGGCCCAGGGGACGACCGCGCCCTTCTTCAATGAGAGGTCGTGGTTGGGGACGACGAGATCCTCGTCGAAGAGCAGCTTCTCGCCGAGCCCGTCGCAGGCGGGGCACGCCCCCTGCGGCGCGTTGAACGAGAAGAGCCGCGGCTCGATCTCGGCTATGGTGAAGCCCGAGACGGGGCAGGCGAACTTCTCGGAGAAGACGATGCGGTTGTCGGGGGCGGCAACATTCTTCATGTTGCCGCCCTTCATGCCGCCCTTGAGCCCCTCCTCTTCAGGGGAGGGGCTTTGAAGCGCCGCGACCGTCGTGTCCGCCAGATCCACGTATGCCAGCCCTTCGGCGAGCTTGAGCGCGGTCTCGAAGCTGTCGGCGAGGCGCGTCTCGATGCCTTCCCTGACGGCTATACGGTCGACCACGACCTCGATGTCGTGCTTGAACTTCTTGTCGAGCGCGGGGGCTTCCTCGATCTCGTAGAAGTCGCCGTCGATGCGCACGCGCGTGAAGCCCGCCTTCTGCCACTCGGCGAGCTCCTTGCGATACTCGCCCTTGCGGCCGCGCACGACGGGGGCGAGCAGGTAGAAGCGCGTGCCCTCGGGGAGCTGCATGACGCGGTCGACCATCTGGCTGACGGTCTGTGCGGCGATGGGGAGCCCCGTGGCGGGCGAATAGGGAATGCCGACGCGCGCCCAGAGCAGGCGCATATAGTCGTAGATCTCGGTGACCGTCGCGACGGTCGAGCGCGGGTTGCGGCTCGTCGTCTTCTGCTCGATCGAGATCGCGGGGGAGAGCCCCTCGATATGGTCGACATCGGGCTTCTGCATCAGCTCGAGGAACTGGCGCGCATAGGCCGAGAGCGACTCGACATAGCGGCGCTGCCCCTCGGCATAAATGGTGTCGAAGGCGAGCGAGGATTTGCCCGAGCCCGAAAGCCCGGTGATCACGGTGAGCGTGTCGCGCGGAATCTCGACATCGACGCCCTTGAGATTGTGCTCACGCGCGCCGCGTACGCTTATGTGAGTCAGCATTCGGAACACCGACGCTTCGGTATATGTGTCAGCATGGTGGCATCTGTTCCAGATTTGTTCGCAGGGCGCAAGCGCGGGTGCGGCGGGCTGCGCGACCCTGCTGCCAGATAGTGTCAGCAGCGCGAAGGGCAAGACGTGCGGCTGGCGGGTTGGCTTAAGACCTTGCGCAGTAGCTTCATGTCGATCAGCGCGAAGTCTCGCCGCGACGCCAGACCGGCGTCGAAACCGATGGCGGTCGCGCCGCCGAGTGCTTCCAGCGGGATATCCTGCGCATAATAGCGGCTAATGTGTCGACGGAGCTTGGGCACGTAGACGTCATAATAATAGGCGGCAACGACCTGACCCGAGGGGCCCAGCGTCACAGTGGTCTCCCCTTTCGTTTTGCGGGTCACGTTTCGGCGTGCCGCGAGCATGAGTTCGATGTTCGAATCGCCGGGCAGCGGCTTTACAAGCAGCGTAAGCGGATCGTCCGGCGTGCCATATTCCCGCATGGCGACGCACATCGAGTCGGCGAACTCGACGGTCCATTTTTCCGAGGGTGAATGTGTCGCGGCCGGCTGCGGGGCGGCGGCGGCCACGAACATCAGAATCGGGCTTGTACCCATCGCCCTCCCCCGGATGCAAACGCCTAAATCGGGTGACAATTCCGCAGCCAAGCGCGACCGCCTGGGCCGACGAAGATGGAATACGTCTCGCGACGGGACGCAAGCCGCTGAAGCTGCTCGATGCTTTCAAAATGGGGCCAAAATGGCGGGTTGCGCGCCGCGTGCGCTCTGGCGCCGTGGCCCCGACGCGCTAGGCTCGCAACTGCATCGGGAGAGGAGCTTTTCGGTGCCGTGCGCTTCGGGGCGCAGCCTGTGTGGGGGCACAGGCGAAGATGATGTGCGTTGCGTCGGCCGGGCGCAAGCGTCGTTGCAGGGGCGGGTCATGACAGAACGCGCCGCAGCGACGGACACGGGGCCGAATGCGGACGTCATCCAGGCGGTCGACGCGGGCGCGGCAATGCCGCACGCAAGCCGGCGTCCGCGTCGACCCCTATTTTTTGATATTAAGGGCGTATCAGGCCCAGTGGGCGCCGCCCGCGACCGAATCACGGATCGCGAGCCACGCGTCGAACAGCGTCTCGATCCGCGAACAGCCGAGCGGGGTGAGGTGGACGATGGTGCGGCGCCGGTCGCGCCGGTCGCCCGAGAGCGTCACCAGTCCGTCGCGCTGGAGCGTCTGCAGCCAGCGATGCGCGGTGGCGGGCGGGACGAGCGAGGCGATATAGGCGTCGTTCTGATACACCGTCCGCCCCTCGCAATGGCAGGCATAGAGGTCGAGCAGCATGTCGAACGCCGCCTCGCCGAAATAGTCGCGGTTGAAGAGTTCGAGGCGCAGCTGGCGCATCTGGAGCAGTCCGCGCGCGAGCTTGAGTCGCGCATCGGCACGATCGCCCATCGCCGCCGGCACTTCCGCTACCGCCATCGGTGTCAGCGCCCCGCTCCCCTCTGCCATCGCGCCGATGTTAGCCCGAAACGCGCGCAGGGCAACCGGGTATGGCAGGGCGAAACGCAAGACGGGGGCTAGCGAGGGCAGGTTATGCGCCACGGTGCCTTTCCTCACCCTGCTGACGGTGTCGCGCAGATGATCCCGGCCGGATAATCGCCGTCTATAGGCCTCTGTCCGAAAAAGCTGTTCCAACTCGCTCGGGAACTGCCCTAGACACGGAAGCCTGACCATCGGGGGGGACGTGAATGCCGCAAGCGTGGCGGATATTGATTGCATTGCTGGCCGGTCTCGCGCTGGGCGCGGGGGCGGCATGGGCGAAGCTTGCGGGACTTGACCGTGTGGTCGCGATCGCGGGCCCGATCGGCGGGCTATGGCTCGACATGCTCAAGATGACGATCATCCCGCTGGTGGTGGCGTTGCTGATCACGGGGATCGCGAAAACCGCGGACAGCGCACGCGGTGGCGGGCTGGCGTTAAAATCGGTGCTGCTCTTCATCGGTCTGCTTTGGCTTTCGACCGCGATCGCGGCGGTGCTCATCCCCTCGCTGCTCGCGCTCTGGCCGATGCCGGGCGAGGCGGCCGCGGCGCTAAGGGCATCGCTCGGCCAACCGCACTCGGCGGTTCCGGCACCTCCCGGCTTCGCCGACTTCCTGGGCTCGATCGTTCCCACCAACCCGATCGCGGCGGCGGCGGGCGACGCGATGCTGCCGCTGATCCTGTTCACCGCGCTTTTCGCGGTCGCGATCGCACGTCTGCCTGCAGCGCAGCGCGAACCGCTCACCGGCTTCTTTGCGGCGATCGCGGATGCGATGCTGGTGATGGTCGGCTGGGTACTGTGGCTCGCGCCGATCGGCGTCTTCGCGCTTGCGCTCGCGCTGGGGATCCAGGCTGGCACCTCGGCGATCGGGGCGTTGCTTCACTACATCATCATCGTGTCGTCCGCGGGCTTGGCTGCCTGGGCACTGGCCTATCCGATGGCGGTGTTCGGCGGGCGGCTGCGGCTTGGCGCCTTTGTCCGCGCGGTCGCGCCCGCACAGGCGGTCGCGCTGTCGACACAGTCCTCGCTCGCCTCGCTGCCGCCGATGCTCAAGAGCTGCGAAACGCTCGGGGTGCCCGCAAGCGTGGCGAGCGTTTCGCTGCCGATCGCGGTTGCAATCTTCCGCGTGACCAGCCCCGCGATGAACCTCGCGGTCGCAATCTATGTCGCGCACTGGTTCGGAATGACGCTCGATCCCGCGACGATCGCGACCGGGGCAGTCGTCGCGGCGGTCACGACGATGGGATCGGTGAGCCTGCCCGGCCAGATCAGCTTCCTGACCTCGGTCACCCCGATCGCGGTGGCGATGGGCGTCCCGATCGAGCCGCTTGCCCTGCTCGTCGCGGTCGAGATGATCCCCGACCTGGTGCGCACGGTCGGCAATGTCACGATGGATGTCGCGGCGACCAGCGCGATCGCGCGTCACAGCCATGTCGCCGACGAACTGTCGGCGGCCCGCGTCACGGAATCGTAACAAACGCAACGAATCTGCCATTTCTGACGAAATATTCAGAAAGCTTTCGACGCTCGTCGATATTGATATGTCGTTCGTCGTGCTGCGAGCCGTTCGCAGAGCGTCCCGCGCCGCCCGTCGAAGTGCGCGTGAAGCCCCATCGGGACAATTGTAATCAATAGTGGCGCGGCGGGTCGACGACGTTCCCAGAGTCGACCGATCCGCCCGCACCCCCCGACGCCGCTTCCCCCCGGCGGCGCCCGACGACCCGAAGGTTTCAGGAAGGACCAGACAATGTATGTAAAGACATGTGCGGCCATTGCGGCCGCGCTGGCCGGCGCCACATTGCTTCACGCGGCGGCCTTTGCCGGCGAGACCGAACCCCTTATTGCCACCGCGCCTGCGGTCGAGACACGCTCGATTGTGGTCAGCTATAGCGACCTCGACCTGACCGAAGACAAGGGTGTCGACCGGCTCAATACGCGTGTCCGCAGCGCGGCGCGCACGATCTGCGAGGTTGGCGGGATCAAGCCCGTCAAGATGATCCAGCTCGCCGGCGCATGCTATGACGATGCGATGGGGCGCGCGAGCCGCGACATCGAGGTCGCGGTAGCCGCTGCGCGCGGCGGCGACCAGCTCGCGAGCAACGGCGCGACCGGCACTATCGGCGTCAGCCGCCAGTAGAGTCTGATCGGTTGAGGTGGAAGCGCTGCGCGCTTCCACCGAAAGCGTGAATCAGGCTCTCCTTAAAGGAGTTGAGGCCTTGATTCACGTTTCAGGCTGATCAGCCTGAAACGATCAAGGTCTAGCCCGTTTGCGGGGGGCGGCACCGCGCTTCGCCCGTCCTCCGCAGCTGCCCGCAAGGGCACACGCACGCCCCCGGCTGTCCCTTGGGCCGGGGGCGTTGCATTTCGGGGTCGAAATGAATCGACAGGCCTGGCCAGGTTCAGCCGAAACGGCTGAACAGCCGCAGCCGCTATCGTCCCGCGATCGCCTTGGCCGCGGCGAGATAGGTACGGCCGATACGCACCTCACCCTCGTCGCCCATATCCGCGAACCACACACCGCAGCCGTCGTGACGGAGTCGTGCGATGCGATCGCGCCGCACGATCGTCGAACGGTGGAGCCGGATGAATCTGGCCGGGTCGAGGCGTTCCTCAAGCGATCCGATCGTCTGGTGGAGCAGGAAGCTGCGCCCGCCGACATGAAGCCGCATATAGTCACGCTCGGCATCGATCCTGTCGATATCATCGGCGGCGATACGGACGAGTTCGGCGCGGTGCGGTACCCAGAATTCGGTCGCGAAGTGCGATTCGCTTTCGGGTGCCGGCGCTTCGCGCGCGATGCCGCGGCGTTCGGCGACGCGCCTGACCGCGCGCGCCAGCCGGTCGGGCGCGACGGGCTTGAGCACATAGTCGACCGCCTCGATGTCGAACGCCTCGACGGCGAAGCTGTCGAACGCGGTGACGAAGATGATCGCGGGGGCGCTGCTCTGCCGCGAAAGCGCGCGCGCGACGCCGATGCCGTCGAGCTCGGGCATCGCGATGTCAAGCAGCAGCAGATCGGGCTCCAGTGCCTCGACCAGCCGCAGCGCCGCAGCGCCGTCCGAAGCGGTGCCGACGACCTCGATCATCGGCTCGCGGGCGCAGATCAGCTGCAGCCGCTCGATCGCGAGAGGTTCGTCATCGACGATAAGTGTTCGCATCGGCGCTTCTCTTAGCGCCTCTTCAACCTCCACGATAGACCTCAGGCATGGTCAGCCGGACCACGAAACCGCCTTCTTCGGGCGCGAGCCATTCGATCCGCGCGGCATCGCCGAAGCGCGCCGCCAGCCGATCGCGGACATTGGCCAGGCCGATACCATTGCCCTGGATGTCCTCGCCCGCGGTGGCACCGTTGCCGTTATCGGCGACGGTGAGGATGAGCAGGCCATTTTCGGCGCGCGCGGTGATCGATACGGTCACCGGGCGACTGGCGCGCGAGACGCCGTACTTGATCGCGTTCTCGACCAGCGGCTGGAGGATCAGCCCGGGGACGCAGGCATTGAGCAGCGCCTCGGGAATTTCGATCCGCGTCTTCAATCGCTGCGGGAAGCGCACGCCCTCGATATCGAGATAGAGGCGCTGGAGCCGGACCTCTTCCTCGAGCGTGACGTCGTCGAGCGGATCGCCCGACAGCGAGGTGCGATAGAAGGTCGAGAGGTTGATGATCATCGTCTCGGCCTCGGCGCGGCTGTCCTTCATCACCAGCGAGCTCAACGAGTTGAGCGTGTTGAACAGGAAGTGGGGATTGACCTGGTAGCGCAGCGAGCGAAGCTCGGCCTGCTGCGCGGCGCGCGCATATTTCGCGGCGCGGCGCTCGGCACCCCGAACCTCGCCCGCATAGGAGATGGCGAGATAGAGCGCGGCCCAGGCCGAAAAGAAGAAGAAGCGCGAAAGCCCCTGTTCGCCGATCTCCTGCCACAGCGTCCAGCTTTCGGCCTTCATCGCGAGATCGGCCTCTTCGAACAGGCTCGACGGGTCATAGACGTTGAAGACGTAATAGTTGAATGCCGCGACCGCGATCGCACACGGGATCGCGCCCAGAAAGGCCGTCGTGATGCGGATCCACAAGGGCTGGCGGTCGAACAGCCTGAGCAGCAGATAGAGCAACCAGGTGAGCACGATACCCGCCGCGGTCACGACCATCCGGCGTTCGGCCATTTCGGCCTGCGCGGGGAAGTCCATGACGACCGCGCGGAGGCTGACGATCAGCGCATAGAACAACCAGAAGCCGATGATCGAGTAGAAGGCGATGATCGGGCGAACGGTGTGGTGCGGCTGTTCCTGTGCATGCGTTTCAAATTCCATGCGACCTTGTGCGCTGAAATCACGGGAAACACCATGTCCCCCCTTGTCGTCCGTCGAAACGGGGTTCGGCTTGGTCGAAAGCGGAACCCGGTAAAGCGCCCGTCCGTTGGTCGGTCATGGAGTTCGATCGAGTTCGAGGTGGATGATGGCCAAGACGAAGACCCCCCGCGGCGATGCCGGCACCGACAAGGCGATGGCGGAACGACTGAAACGCGATCCTGAGAGCGTGGAGGCGCGGCTGGATGCAGCGCTCGACGAGTCGATGGACGCATCGGATCCCCCGGCCCTTACCCGGGCGCAAGGTCCGCGTGGAAAGCGGCGCGATGCCCCGGCCCCGGCTGGCAACGAGGCACATCTGCGGGCACGCTGATTCCGCGCTGCGGAATCACAACTGTTGCTGAAAGGCAACGCTGATATGTCAAATATTGTGCGTTGCACCCATTTCGTCGCAAGATTCTTGTGCCGAGCCCCACACTCTGATTCGATACTGAATGGGGACGGAATGCGCCGTTAAAGCGACGTCAACCATAACCGGCGCATGATCGGATTCAGGGCAAAAGGTCTGGAGAAAGGACATGGGCACGAGGGCACGGCCGGCGGACGGGGCGCTGACATTGGCCGAGATGAAGGAGTTTGCGAGCTTTCCCGGAGCCACGCAGCGCTATATCCGGCGCTCGCTCGATGTCGGGCTCGAGCGCCACGACGCGATCGACCTCTGGTCGCGCGACGTGGTGGAGGCCGCGAGCATCAACGCGCAGACGCGTATCTACGAACGCCTTGCCGAAATCCGCGCACTGGTGCCCGACGATAGCGGGCTCGATGCGATGGAGCCGCTGATGGCGCCGCTGGTGACCGTTTCGGCGTTCGATCTGGGGCAGGATCGGCTGGTGAGCTTCGGCGCCTATCGATTCCTCTATGAAAGGCTGATCGGCGCGAGCGTGCGGCCGTGGCTGCCCGGCGCATTCTGCGCGGCGGCGGCGCTGCCGCACCTGCATCCCGACAAGCGCCGCGTACTGCTCCAGTCGATCAGCGAGGCGGCGGCGACCGCGATCGGCTGGTCGACGCGCGAGCCCTCCTTCTACCCCGAGTGGGTGGACAAGGTGGAGCCCGACGCGCTGCCCAACTAAACGGGCGTGCGAGCCAGGTCATTTGATCAGGCTCTCCCGAGGCGCGCGATTAGCGCCTCGGCTGCCGCGGGTGCGCGGAGCTTGGCGCCGTTGATCATGAAGATGAAGACGTCGCGCGCGCCCGCCGCCCAGCCGCGGGCTTCCTCCGTCCACCGGTCGAGTTCGGCGGGGTTATAGCCCGTCTCTTCTTCCGCGCGCGCATTCTGCAGCCGCGCATAGGTGAAGCCCGCGGTCTGTTCGGCGATGACGGGATATTCGGGCTTGTCCGCGAACACCACCGCCGCGCCGGCATCGCGCGCCATCGCCAGGAAGGCGGGATCCTCGAAGCTCTCGTGCCGCACCTCGAGCGCGTGGCGCAGCGCGATGCCGTCGTGCCGTGCCGGCAGCAGCTTCAGGAATGCGCCGAAGTCTGCGGGGTCGAAGCGCTTGGTCGGCATGAACTGCCACAGGATCGGGCCCAGCTTGTCGCCGAGTTCGGTGATGCCCTGCCCGACGAAGCGCTCGATCGCCTCGCCAGCCTCGCCGAGCACCTTGCGGTTCGTGCAGTAGCGCGACGCCTTGATCGTAAAGACGAAATCCGCGGGCACGGCGGACGCCCATTTGCGGAAGCTCTCGGGCTTCTGCAGGCTGTAATAGGTGCCGTTGATCTCGATCGCGCCGAGCCGCGACGCGGCATGGTCGAGCTCGCGCGCATGGGGCAGTCCGCCGGGATAGAAGGTCCCGCGCCACGGCTCATAGGTCCAGCCGCCGATGCCGACGCGGATCCTGCCGATGCCCATGACGCTCGCTCCCTGCCCGTGGCCCATGTCACCATGCCGTCGCAGGCCGCGCGTTGCAAACCGCACAGGCTTGTCGAGGTCCCTCAGGCGACGCGACCGGCAAGGACGCGGTAGTCGGTATCGGGCACGCGGGCCTCGGCCTTGTGTTCCTGCCGCAGCTCGAGCCCCGCGTCGAACAGCGGGGTCGCCGTCCGCACGAACGCGCTCGGAGTCATCGCGATGAAGCGCCGGAATTCGCGATTCAGGTGCGACTGATCGAAATAGCGCAGCGTGGCGAGATCGGCATCGCCGGGGTCGGCCATACCGCGCATCACTGTCGCCATGTCGAGAAAGCGGCTTCGTCTGAGCACCGTCTTCGGCATATGGCCGAAGCTGGCGAGGCAATGCCGTTCGAACTGCCGCTCGGATATGTGGAGCCGCAGCGCCACGTCATGCACCCGCGCCGTGCTGTCGTTGCGCGCGACCTGCTCGAAGACGCGCATCGCTTCGTTGATGCGCGGACGTCCGCGCCGCGCCAGCACCGCGGCCACCACGGCTTCGGCGGCCGCGACGATGGCATGATCGTCGCGCGCGCGCTGCGTATGGGCAAGCAGCCGGGCCGCCAGATCCTCGTCCCAAAGATCTGCCAGGGGAAGCATGAAGTCAGCAACCGCGCTTGCCGGGCAGCCGAACAAGGCGCTCCAGCCGGATGGCCGGATCGCCAGGCCGACCACATGGAACGCGCCGCGGCACCGCACGGTCAGCGGTATGCCGTTGGGGCCAAAGAACACCGCCTGGGGCGCACGATGCCACCGGCCAGGCGCCGTCTCGGCCGCCCAATCGCCGGACAGCAGGATGCTGACAAAGGCCGTCTCGGAAAGCACGCGGTCCACCAGTTCGAAATCGTCGGGCAGCGCTGCGGTAAAAACATAGTATCGCGCAATATAGGGCGCGAGGGCCACCGACGGCCGATAGCTGCGCGACAAGAGCATCGAAGCCATGCCCTGTTTCGATCTGCGACCCTGTAATGAAACTATGCCTCGTGCCGCCATGTGGCAAGTGCGGCGAGCCAGTCGCTGCCTGCGATCGGGTGAAGCCCCTCGATCGGTCGGTTCCAGACATAGCATTGCGCCGCGACCGCCGCGCCATCCGCGCGCTGCACGGAGCCGGGGACCCTCGCATAATCATGCGGCGGCGGGTCACCGGGGCCGCAGCCCTCATAGGCATCGAGCCAGGCAAGGCTTGCCGCAGGATCGGCGAGCCGCACCAGATCGCCGGCGACGGGCGCGCCGACGTCGTCGAGCACCAGCGCGGGATACCAGTCGACACGATAGAGCCGCCCGATCACTGTGGCGGGGCCGAGCCACACCGATTGCCGGGCGAGCCGCTGCGCCATCGGATGCGCGCTGCCGCGGCGCAGCGTGCCATAGACAAAGAGCAGGGCGGCGTCTGTCACGGCCCGTCGATCCCGTTCGCGATGAAAGGCCGTCTCCTAGCACGGGACGGACGCACCGATACAGGCGACCTGATCAAAGGCGCAGCAAAAAGGCCGCGGGCGCGGCGCTCTCCGCCAAGCGCGGCGACACCAGCAAGACCAAGCTGAAGGGCGCGTCGCGCGACATGTATGAATCGATGTCCGAAAAGCAGCTCGAGGAGTTCGCCGCGACGAGGCGCAAGGGCAAGCCCGAGCGCGTGCAATAGACGCGGTGCCATGCTATGTCGCGTTCGTACCGACCGGGAGGCCGCTATGCCCCGTTATCTCGTCGAACGCAGCTTTCCTGACGGCTTGGGACTGCCCGCCACCGCGGAAGGCGCCGAGGTGGTGACCGGCGTCGTCGCGCGCAACGCCGAACGGGGGGTGACCTGGGTTCACAGCTATATCACCCCCGACAAGCGCAAGACCTTCTGCATCTATGACGCACCCGACGAGCAGGCGATCCGCGACAGCGCACAGGCCAATGGCGTTCCCGTCGATGCGATCCATGAGGTGCGCGTGCTCGATCCCTATTTTCATCACTAGACCTTGATCAATCGATTAGGCTCTACCCCACGCTGGCCCTCGAACGCTGACAAGGCTAGAGCGTTGCCGCGAAGGAGATCGGTATGGCGGGCGATGATGAGGATTTCGTCTATGACGAAACGACCGGCGAGTGGATCAGCGCGGGCGAGGCGGCCGCGAAGGCCGGTGCGCATGCAGTCATGGTGCGCGATGCGGTCGGCAACCTGCTCGCCGACGGCGATAGCGTCACGCTGATCAAGGACCTGAAGGTCAAGGGCGCCAACCAGACGCTGAAGCGCGGCACCTTGATCAAATCGATCCGGCTCACGGGCGATGCGCAGGAAATCGATTGCCGCTATGAGGGGATCAGGGGCCTCGTGCTGCGTGCCGAATTCGTCAAGAAGCGCTGAACGCCGACGATGACCGCGGGGTGCATCCAGCGTGGCATAGCGGCGGTGTTCCTGGGACTGCTCGACGCGGCGGGCAACGCTATCATGCTGGCGCCGTGCGTGTCCGGATGGCAGCGCGCGGCCGAATGACGGGAATCGGAAAGCTGGATGATGCGCGCGCACTGATCGAACGCCTTGGCCTCGTGCGCCATCCCGAGGGAGGCTGGTATCGCGAGACCTGGCGCGCGACCGCCCGCGCGGGCGAGCGTGCCGCGGGC
Source organism: Sphingobium sp. FW306-1B-F04DB (assembly GCF_058781925.1). Taxonomy (NCBI): domain Bacteria; kingdom Pseudomonadati; phylum Pseudomonadota; class Alphaproteobacteria; order Sphingomonadales; family Sphingobiaceae; genus Sphingobium; species Sphingobium sp. FW306-1B-F04DB. The sequence continues at coordinate 19,601 of NZ_JBYSXE010000035.1, forward strand.
ACCGCGATCCTGTTCCTGCTCGAAGCCGGACAGCGATCGCACTGGCACCGCGTCGATGCCGAGGAGCTCTGGTTCTGGCATGCCGGCGCGCCACTGACACTGAGCATCGCATCCGATGATGCCGGCCCGGTCGCGCAGCTGCGCCTCGGCGCTGACGTGCTCGGCGGTGAAAGCCCGCAGGCACGCATCCCGACGGGTCACTGGCAGGCGGCGCATACCGAAAGCGGCTGGACGCTGGTGAGCTGCGTCGTCGTCCCCGGCTTCGAGTTCAGCGGCTTCACGCTGGCGGCGCAAGGCTGGGAGCCGGGCGGGCGCTGAGCGATCCCGTATGCCGGCGCTCGATCAGCCGAGGGCCCCGCCAGTCTCAAAGCAGCCGGAACTGACCGTCTTCCTCTTCATCGCCCCCGTCGGCGCGGAAGCGCCAGCGTGCGAGCACGTCATGATGGCCGCGGCCGACGCTGGAATGGATCAGGACGAATTCTTCCGCCTGCCAGCTCACGGGCTGGATGGCCCGGCTGAAGGGCTGGCCGCTCCGATAGAACAGCGTCATGTGCGGGGTGGGACGGTAACCCTCGCGTCCCGCGATCCCGGCCCGTGCCCGCGCGGCGGCGATCGACCGACAGGCCTTTTCGAGCCCCTTGAGCTTGCGGCGGGAACGCAGCGCAACCGACGTGCCGCTCCCCGCGATCTGGTCAAACTCGACGACGCATGGCGCGGCAGCGACTGTATCGCCCGCCGCGATCAGCGCATCGGCCGTGTCGCGCGGAAAGGCGTCAAAGTCGTCGAGGATGTCCATCGTTACGTGGAGCCGATCGGGGTTTACATCAGCGCCCTCGCGTCCGAACCATATCGCGGACTGCGCGTCTTGGCGTGCCACCACCAGCGGGGGCAGTATCGCGAAGAACAGGCGATGACACAGGATCGGGCGACGCGCGGCATTCTGGGACATGGGAACCTCCGACTCGGAAATATGTTCCTATTTTGTTCTCATTTGCGATGTGAGTCGAGCCCCGCCGCGTTGGCCCGTACAAAAGCTCAGCCCTCGTTGTCGGGGCGTGGTGCGCCGCCCTGCGGGCCGCCTTCGAAATTGCCGATATTGACGGTGCCGAGCGAGCCGGACCAGCGGCGTTCCGCGGGCGTGCCGTCGCCGGGGACATCAATGCTGCCGCGTGGCGAGAACCCCCCCGAGCCGCGCGGATCGGCGAGTACCGAGCAGCGCGTGGGATAGCCTGTGCGGCTGGTGATCGTGATGACCGATTCGCCCCGCTCGACGCGGTAGCGCACGACGACGGCGTTGGGCGCCGGCCGGTCGAGGTCGGTGGGGACGAGCAACTGATGGCTGTAGCCCTGTGCGAGCGTGAAGGCGGCGCTTTCGCCGGGGGCGAGCGTGACGCGCTCGACACCGGGCTCGGCGGCGGCGAACAGCAGCAGCATGACGGCGAACAGCAACGGGCGCATGGCACTTCCCCTCATGCGAGCAGGGCCGAGTCGGCGCAGGCCGTTCCGGTGGCGCCAGTGTCGCTCTTTCGGGGGCTCGAGGAAAGGCAGCATGCGGCGATGGTTGTCAAGCTGCTGATATTCCCGCATTCATACCAATGACGGTTGGCTGCGGGGGCTGCCGATCGTCATGGGTGGCGCGCAACCGCTGGAGCGGCCGGCGCAGGGCAAGACGTAAACGGGGAGGGCATGAAACGACGGGGGATTGGGGCGGCACTGGGCGTGCTCGCCATGCTATCGGGCTGTGGCGGCGGCGGAAACGGCAGCAGCGGGGGTACCATCATCGATGCTCCGACGCCGACGCCCACCCCGACGCCTACCGCGTGCTCGTTGCGCTCGCGCCAGGACTGGGCGGCGGGGCAGTTGCAGGAATGGTATCTGTTCGCCGAGACGCTGCCGGCCGCACTTGATCCCAGCCCCTATGGCACCGTCGGCGCCTATGTCGACGCGCTGACCGCGACGGCGCGCGCGCAGGGGCGCGATCGATACTTCACCTATCTGACCTCGATCGCCGAGGAGAACGCCTATTACCAGTCGGGATCGAGCGCGGGCTTCGGTTTCCGCCTGCTCTACGACACGCAATCGCGACGCGTGTTCGTCGCCGAGAGTTTCGAGGGCACGTCGGCGCTCAGTGCCGGCGTCGATCGCGGCGCCGAGATCGTCGGGGTCGGCACCAGCGCGGCCAATATCCGCACGGTTTCCGACATCATGGCTACGAGCGGGGCGCAGGGCGTGGTCGACGCGCTCGGCCCCTCGACCCCGGGTACCGCGCGCGTGTTGCGCGTGACCGACGCCATGGGCACGCGGACGGTGACGCTGACCAAGACCGATTACAGCCTGACCCCCGTCTCGACGCGCTATGGCGCGCGGATCCTCGACGATGGCGGGCGCAAGGTCGGCTATGTCAACCTGCGCACCTTCATCAACACCGCCGATCCCGCGCTGCGCGAGGCCTTTCAGGGCTTCCGCACCGCGGGCGTGACCGAGATCATCGTCGACCTGCGTTACAATGGCGGCGGGCTCGTCGCGATCGGCGAACTGCTGGGTGACCTGATGGGCCGCAACCGCTTCACCTCCGACGTCCTGTCCTACACCACTTTCCGCCCCCAGAAATCCTCGGAAAACGAGGTCAGGCACTTCATGCCCCAGCCGCAATCGGTGGCACCGACGCGCGTCGCCTTTATCGGCACGCAGGGGACGGCGTCGGCGAGCGAGCTGGTGATCAACACCTTCATCCCCTATCTGCGCGCCAATGCCGCGCTGATCGGCACCAACACCTATGGCAAACCCGTGGGCCAGATCGCGGTCGACCGCGCCGCATGCGACGACCGGCTGCGCATCGTCGCCTTTGCGGTCGAGAATGCCGCGCGCAACGCCAACTATTTCAATGGCCTGGCGGGATCGATGGAGGCGAGCTGCCAGGCGCCCGACGACCTGACGCGGCCGCTGGGCGACCCGCTGGAAAGCTCGGTCCGCCAGGCGCTCGACTTCCTTGCCGGGCGGACCTGCACCCCGATCGCGACGGGCCAGACCGCGCGCGCGCTGACCGCGCGGCAGGAACTGCTCAGCCCGCTCCGTCCCGACACCACGCAGCGCGAAGCCCCGGGATCCTTCTGATCAGGGCATCCCGGTGGTCCGCGCGAAGGCGTAGGAGTCGAACATCTCCAGCATCTGTACCGCCTTGCCGTCTTCGAAGCGCCATATGTCGACCTTGGGGCTATCGATCTCCCTGCCGCTGGGTTTGTGGCGCCAGTGGCAGCGGCCGATCCACACCACGGTGTCGCCGTCGGCCACAACCTGCTCGGTGGGAAAGTCGATCATCTCCCAGTCGCGCGCGATGGCGTCGAAATAGCCGCGCGCGGCGTCAATGCCGACATTTGCGCCCGCGATCGGATCGGGCGTCTCGGGTGCCATCACGCTATGCATCACTATCCCTGGCGCCATCAGTTCGAGAAAATCCTCGGCCGACTGGCCCCTGGTCTGTTGCCAGCGCGCATAGGCGGCGCGGATGCGTTCGGCGGGGGAAGCATTGGCGTTCATCGAGCGGCTCCCTTGAAGCGAATGCAAGCATAGCATCGCGCGCAACCGCGCCGCAAAACGCACAAGGGGTAACGCAAGCGGAACAACCTGCCGGCAGAGACGGGCTCCGCGAAAGCTGTTAGTATCGTGCCGCTTTTCAGGGAGAGGAGGGCAAGATGGCGACTGACATGAAGGCCAGCGGGCGCCCCTGGCACCTGTGGCTGGTCGGGGCAGCGAGCCTCGTGTGGAATTGCGGCGGCGCGTTCGACTACATAATGACCAAGACGCGCAATCCGGCGTATCTGGCGCAGTTCACCCCCGAACAGATCGCGTGGTTCGACAGCTTTCCGCTGCCGATGAACGCGGGCTGGGGGCTGGGCGTGTGGACGGCGCTGGCGGGTTCGATCCTGCTGCTCGCCGCGAGCCGCTGGGCGGTGCACGCCTTTGCGCTCTCGCTGATCGGCATAGCGGTGACGACCGTCTATCAGTTCGGCCTTTCGAACATGCCCGAAAGCCTAAACACCACGGCGGGCGCAATCTTCGCGGTGGCGCTGTGGATCGTCGCGATCGCGCTGCTGTGGTACGCGATCCGCATGCGGGCGAAGGGCGTGCTGCGCTAGGCGACGGCAGAGACGCAAGGACGGCGAACTTCACGAAGCTCACGCATATGAGGAAAAACTTATACGCGTAGTGGGGCGCCATCGATCGGGCTGGCCGATCGATGCGGCGGTGATGATCTCCACGGTTCAATGAGCGGCAATCGCGCGCCCACCGTGACAGTTTCGGGGCATGTAGGACAGCGGCGAACGCCTCCGCGGCGCGAGGAAAGTCGGCGCCGCAAGCCCCGACTTTTGCATCCGATTGGGATGCGTTTCGCGACGGCGCGGCCGTGTATCAGGCGCAGATCCGGCCGTGCAGGAAGTCCCCCGCCGCGATCAGCGCGCTCACCGCGATCTTGCCGAGCCCGCCCAGCTGATCGCCGAGGAATTTGAGCACGCCCTTGATCGACGGCCAGTGCTTGCAGAAGAAATCCTTGGCATTCGCGACGTCCACCGCCTCGATCATCGCGGCGGCCGAGGCTTCGGTCAGCAACGCCTGCCCCACGATGCGCGACAGTTCCTCGCGATCGGACGAACTTAGCTCGGCCATGACAACCTCCTTGCTGGCGCGGGGCGTGCGGAGATGCGGCCCTGCGAGGCTGGGCATACAGCGCGCCGCGGACCGACGCGCCGGGAGACTGGACCGGAATCGAGCGATTAATTGGCCGGGCGGCGGCGTTCGATCAGATCCCGGAGATTGCCGCGGCGATCGACAAGCGCGATCTAGGCCACCGCAAGTGCAAGGATCACTTGGCAGCAGAGGCCGTGGGGCGCGCCGCTATGCCCCATTTCGCCGCGAGCACATCGTTGAAGAGCAGGAATGCGACGATATAGGTCAGCAGCAGCAGGGTGACGACGCCGAGCGACCAATATGCCGGCAAGCCGATCGCGGCGATCGCGGCCAGCACCGAGAGTCCTCCCAGACATTGATAGAACGCATCCTTCATGCGCTCGCGGCCCGTCCGGTGCAGCATGCGGACCATGACGGGCCAGACGAAGATCAGGAACAGCAATATGCGCAAGGCTGCGTCGGGGCTGACCCAACCAGGGTGAAGCTGCCAGCCGGGCACCAGCCCGAGCGCGACAAAGGCGCTCACCATCAGCACAATCTCGACGACATCGCCGAAGCATTCGAACCCGTGGGCATAGCGGCGGGCGATTACCCCCTCGCCATGCTGGCACATGAAATAGACCGAGAGCAGGACGCCCCAGCCCCAATTCGACGGATCGTCGATCCCGCTGAGCGCGAGGGCAACAATGAAGCTCCCGAGAAAGGCCGGGTAAAGCTGCTCATAGACCCAGACATGAAGTCGCTCGTGCATGGTTTCCCCCCGCTGGATGTGCCAAGGCATGGACAATTACGCGACCGTTATGATGGCGTTATCGCTCAATCGCGGGACGATATCCATCAAGAACGGACGGAACCGCGGACGATCCTGTGCCGGGCGAGGCAAGCGTGGCGAAACTTCGCGTGACGACGAGCCCTGAGCGCGGATGGCAGAGCGCGGGGTTCGGCGGCGTGTTCAGACCGGATCGAACGCCTTGAGGATCGGGCATGGGCCCCGCTTCCCGCCCGCGCACTCGGCGGCGAGGCGGGCGAGCGCGGCGCGCGCCTCTTGAAGCTCGGCGATCCTGGCGTCGAGCGCGACGATCCGCTCGGCAGCGAGGCTGTGCGCACGCGCGCGATCCTCGGTCGCGTCGAGCGCGAGCAGCTCGGCAATCTCGTCGAGCGTGAAGCCCGCGCCTTGCGCGCTGCGGATGAAGCGCAGCCGGCGCAGGGCATCGTCCGCATAGCGCCTGATCCCGCCCGACAGGCCCGATCCGCCGCTCCGTTCGGGCGTGTCGAGCAGCCCGCGCCGCTGATAATAGCGCACCGTCTCGACCCCCACGCCCCCCGCGCGCGCAAGTCCCGATATCGTCATCGCTTTCATCGCTTGACTCCGTACCATGGTACAGAGCGCATATAGGGCGGGCCCGATCCCGGGCAAGAAGGAGAATCGCGATGGAAAGCCAGAAGACCCCGAACGCCGCCCCCCAAAAGACGGGCGGCTGCCGCTGCAATCCCTGCACCTGCAAGACGTGCCAGTGCTGACGGGACGGGGCCGCATCCGAAAGGGTGCGGCCCATTTTTTCGCCGGCGTCATTCGACGAAGCGCGCGAGGTTCTCCAGCGAGGATTTGAGACCGGCGTCATGATCGGCCTTGGCGATTCCGTGCGGCACGTTGGCGGCGGTGACGGAGACGCGTGTGCCTTCGGACACCGCCTCGAACGCCCATGTCATCACCATCACGCCCGCAAAGGCGGGATCATCGGATTCGAATTCGACCGACTGGACGATGCGCGCATCGGGCACGAGTTCGAGGAAGCGGCCCGTGCTGATATCTGTGCGCTCGGTGGTCTTGGCCACGCCCGTATCGGGCGCGCGGTTGTAGGTCAGCTCGATCCGGTAGCGCCCGCCCATATCCGGCTCGAAGGTCAGCGCCCGGCCGGTCATGCCCTCGGGCGGAAGCCACGTCATCAGCGCGCCAGCATCGACAAAGGCGCGGTAGATCGTGTGCGGAGAGGCGCGGATCACGCGGCTGGCGGTATCGGTGCGAGCTTCGGACGGGAGCGCAGGCATGTGCGCAGCGTAGAGCCTGATCGGTTGAGGTGGAAGCGCTATGCGCTTCCGCCGAAAGCGTGAATCAGGCTCTATTCAAAGAGTTGAGACCTTGATTCACGTTTCAGGCTGATTCAGCCTGAAACGATCAAGGTCTAGTGCGCTCGGGCGCATCGCACGAGATCCCGGGGACGGAGTCCTTCCGAATTCGGGCGCATCTTCGCGGCAAAGCGCCTAGGCTGCTCACGGGCACTCCGCCCGCTTTAAGGAAAAGATCATGGCGAAGGGCCAGAAACGATCGAACCGCGAGATCCGCAAACCCAAGGCCGAAAAAGCGAAGAAGACCAACGCGTCCAATCCCACGCTCAAGCCGGGCGGACTGGGGATCGTAACGCTGCACAGCTGACCGTTGGGGGGCGGTCAGGCCGGGGCCGCCCCGGTTGCGCGCGCGACGTCCAGCGTATCGATATATTGCTGGAAGCCGATCGCCTTGCCGCCCGCGATCGTCCAGACATGCGCCGCCTGCGGGTGCATCGCGCGGCCGGTGCCCTTGAACGTCCCCGCATAGCGGCCGAGCGCGACGACACGGTCCCCCGCGTCGAGCAGATCGTCCATCACCACCGCAAAGCCATCCCATTCGCCGACGCAGCGCGCGAACACCCCCGCCGCAACGGCTTGGGGCTCGACATAGGGATTGCCATCGGCATAGGGGAAGTTCTCGGCCTCGTTCCACACGATATCGGGGCTCATCAGCCCGAGCACGGTGGGAACGTCGCCGGCGGCGAAGGCTTCGTAGATGCGGCGGACGACCGCGACATTCTCGCTGGACATGAGGGCTTCCTCTTCGGGCGGTTTTTTGTGATCTCGTTTCGAGCGTGCACCGATCGAGCCCGGATGTCACGCGTACCGGCCCTACGAATGCGCATTGCATAGTTCTGTCATCGGTCTAGACCTTGATCCTTTCAGGCTGAATCGGCCTGAAAGTTGAGTCAAGGTCGCAACTATTTGAAAAGAGCCTGATTCACGCTTTCGGCGGAAGCGCAAAGCGCTTCCACCTCAAACGATCAGGCTCTAAGCATCGCAGCGTTGCGTTGCGTCCCATGCAGTCGGGCTGCAGCATGCAAGGGCGTCGTATGCCCCTGCCCATCCCTGCGGCCATGGATCGAGGGATACACTCATGAGCCCCATCATCGCACTGAACCGCAGCGCATTGGCCGGCATCGCGCTGCTCGCCGCTGCCTGCTCGCCGTCCGCCAGCGACAACGCCGCGAACGGCACCGCCGCCGCGCCACCGACAGAGGCCGAAGCCGCCGCCGCCATCGACAAGGTCGAAGCGACCTTCACCTCGGGCAATGCGCAGACGATCATGGCGAACTATGCCCCCGGCGCGGTGTTCTTCGATCCCATGGTCGCAGAGCCCACCGACGACCGCGCGACCGCCACCAAATGGACCGAGGGTTTCGTCGCGATGAAGCCCAGCGCCTTTTCGCCCGGTGCACGCAAGATCCAGATACTCGACGCCGACACCTTCATCGCGTCGGGCGTCGGCACGGTCGACGCCATCGTGGACAACCGCCCGGCCAGATTGGGAATGCGCTATACCGACGTGTACCAGAAGCAGGACGACGGAAGCTGGCAGGTGGTGCACGAGCATCTGTCGGTGCCGCCCAAGGGCGAGGCAGCGCCCACCCCCGCGGCGGAGGCGGCGCCCGCCGCGAACGTCACCAAGGCCGAGAACGCAGCGAATGTGGCGGCGGGGAACAACGCCAGCGAGTAGCGAACCGCACCGGACGTGGACGATGAGGGCAATGTGGGCGAGTTGGGGCGTGGCGCTGATCCTCCCGGAAGTTCACAAGGTTCACATCGTCCAACGCGTGCGCGGCATCGTCGGAAGTTCACAAGGTTCACACCGTTGAATCGAGAGGCTGCGCGCCTGCTTTGCTCAATTTGCGCAAGCGGATCAGATAGTCGAGGGGTCCCGCGGCACGTCCGCCAAGCGCATCACGGATTGCGCGGTACGACGCGGAGCGGCGGGAAAAGGCCTGATCCCGCGCGGCATCCCAGGCGAGCCGAAAACCCTCTGCATCCGATCGGTCGCGAAGATTGTACGCACTTCGCCGCGACAGGCCGACGCACGCGCAAGCGCGCGCGACGGAGCCGCTGCGGGCAAGCGCTTCCATGAACGCGATCTGGCGTTCGGACGTCCACCCGTCATGACGCGGACGGCATGGCACGGGAGTGAAGCGGGGGGCGAGGCCGGGCGCGACGGTGGTGCCCGGCGCCTCGGGCGGCACGGGGACGAAGCCCGGCGAATCGGATGTGCTGCTCATCCGACAGTATAGAACATAATGGGAACATTGTAGGAAAGCAGAATCCTAAGGCGGCGTGGCCCTTCGCTCAGCCTCGCTCCGCGTATTGCACCAGATCCCAGAGATTGCCGTAGAGATCGGCGAACACGGCCACCGTGCCATAGGGCGCCTCGGCGGGCGGTCGGACGAAGACGACGCCCTTTTCCTTCATCGCGCGATAGTCGCGCCAGAAATCGTCGGTCTGCAGAAACAGGAAGACGCGCCCGCCCGCCTGGTTGCCGATGAACTCGGTCTGCTGCGGGGTGGAGGCGCGGGCGAGGAGGATGGTGGTGGCGCCGGGCGGCGCGCCGGGCGGGGCGATGACGACCCAGCGCTTGTCCTGCTCGGGCTGGTACGTGTCTTCGACGAGCGTGAAGCCGAGCTTGGCGGTGAACCACGCGATCGCCTCGTCGTAGTCGCGGACGATGAGGGCTATGTGGGCGAGCGATTGGTTCATATAGTCGAAGACACATTCCTAGGCCAGGAACAATGGAATTACCAAGAAGAGCACAGGTATAACAATGCATCCGAGCATACATACATAAAAGCTTCTCTTGGCAGATCTTTTCCTCCCTCCCACACCGAAATCGAACTCTACCTTAGGAAACATTTCCCTAAACTTATCCCCAAACGCCGCGCAAATAAAAGTAAATATTACAAGCGGAGCAACTGACCAGCTAATAACAATCTCCTTGAAATTCGGATAGATGGATTTGTCTATTTTGGATACCGCATATATGTAGGATGAAAACAGAATTAGCGACATTATTATTGCAATTGCGAGAGACGGCCATCTCTTATACAACCAAGTATGGGTCGATTCAGCATTATTAACCATTTTATCGACTAACACCCGAAGGTGATTTACATCAGATTCTTGTCCGTGAATATCATATCTTATCGATTTAGACGCCCAACCTCCGACGTTAATTTTGACATGAAGAAAGTTGTATCGACCGATCGTACCCTCGAAGGATTTTGGTTCCGACGTCTCTGACGACAAAGCTAACTTAATTTGCTCAATTTCAGTAGTTTCAATTGTTGTTCCACCTTCAAATGACAATGCATAAGAGGGATGCAAAAAATCCTGTATATACGACTGCGCTCTTCCCAAATTTTCCCAATTTTTATTATTAAAATTTACAGATCCTCCTTTCTCTAATACCTCAAGTTGCTTTTCTGTAATCTTAAACTTAATACAAGTTAATCTGCGCGCAATACTTTGAACATCTTTGATAATGTGATCTAAGGCCACAAAGAACTGACCATCTATGGTCAACGGTCCATCGTCTTGCCTAGAGTGTTTTACGAGCATACTCCCCCTCCGTGATCAGTGCTCAGCATACTCAGAGGCCGTTTGGAAAATCGGACAGGGGATTCCCGAAGCGCTGGAAGTATGATTCAGGGCGTGGATGTGAACCGAAGAGAGCCGAGGCCGGGAGGCTGCGATTGCGCGCAAGACGAAGCGCTATCCGTGTGATTTGACCGATGAGGAATGGGAGCGGATCGCGCCGCTGATGCCCAGGCCCGGACGGCGTGGCCGTCCGCGCGAGGTGGATTTCCGCGAGGTGATCAACGCGGTGCGCTATCTGGTGCGCTCGGGGTGCGGATGGCGGATACTGCCCATTCATTTCGGGCCGTGGCAGACGGTCTACAGCTGGTTTCGCGAACTGGCGCGGCGCTTCCTGTTCCAGACGATCCACGATGCTGAGATGATTCTCGACCGCGAACGGCAGAGCCGCGAACAGAGCCCAAGCGCGGCTGTCATCGACAGCCAGTCGATCAAGGCGCCTCATGCACAAGCACGGGGCTATGACGCGGGCAAAAAGATAGTCGGGCGCAAGCGCCATATCGCGGTCGACACCGACGGACGGCTCTTGATGACGTGACCCCCGCCGACATCTCCGACAGCGCGGGGGCACAGGCAATATTGGACGGCATCCGCAAGCGCTGGCCCTGGGTCAAGCAGCTCTTCGCCGATGGGGCCTATGGCCACCTCAAGCTGATGGACAAGGCCAGCTATCTCGACTTCATCGTCGAGATCATCCGCCGCTCGGATGACCAGAAAGGCTTCAGGGTGCTGCCCCGTCGATGGGTCGTCGAGCGTACATTCGGCTGGATGATCAGGTGGTGGCGCCTTGTGCGTGATTACGAGCAGTGCATCGACGTCTCGCAGGCCATGATCATGGTCGCCATGGGCGGCATCATGCCACGCAGAAACGCTCACCCGTGATTTTCCAAACAGACTCTCAGCGGCTGATGAAGCGCAAACAGGTAGGTAAGAGTATCAAGGTATGCTGCAGCTTACGTTCGGCGTTTATCGGTCCCGGAGTGCATCAACCTTGGCCGCAACGTCGCTCGACGATTTCGCGATCGGGGCAGCCATGTTGCTCGCGAACCAGCTGGCGGGGAGTATGCCTTCGGAGCGCGGCTCAGCGGTACGCGGTCGTTATCGCCGCTGAGGAAGCTCGGCGCGCTTCACTTGATTTTTGCCGGTTGGCAGCAATTCACGAACTTCCTGCGTGATCTTCATCGAGCAGAACTTCGGGGCCGCACATCAGCAGAAGTGCGCCGTCTTGGCGCCCCTCCAAAGCGCCCGGCCCTGACATTCACCCCTGCCGCCGCACCATCTCGCCGATCCACGCGGGCGCGAAGGGTGAGGTGCAGCCGGGGGACACGGGATAATCGCAATAGACGCCGAGCGCCTCGCCGATCGCGAGCGCGCGGGCGCGGTGTTCGGGGTGGTGGATGCCGATGGCGGCGAGCGTGTTGTTCATCGTCCATTGCGGCAGGGGGTGGGCGCTGGCGAGCTCGGCTTCGATCCGGTCGAGCAGCGCGGGGAGGTCGAGGCCGTCGGCATTCTTCGCGACGCGTTCGGCGGTGAGGCTCCAGCCTGCGCGGGCGGCCATGGGGTGGTCGGTTTCCATCCATTGCTGCCTGAGCGCCTCCTTGTCGGGGTGCGCCTTGACGACATAGGCATTGAGCCAGTCGGACACCTGCGCCACCGCGTTCGAGCGCACCAGCCGGTCGAGCTCGTCGGCCGACAGCGCCTTGGGCTTCATCAGCAGGATGGCGAGGAGGCGGGCATCGAGATTGCCCGTCTCCCACAGCTGCAGCGCGAGCGCGTGGTCGACCTTGATCGCCTTGGCGAGCGTGCGGATGTCGCCCAGCTTGACGCCGAACTGCGCGTCGCCCGCGCCGTTCCGGATGTTGAGCGCGCGGACCTTTTCATTGCCGAGCGCCTCGAGCTTCGCCATCGCCTCGTCGCGGGTCATCGCGGTTCTCCTCTTTCGCGCCCCGGTGATGCCCCCAAAAATGGCGCGATTCACCATTTAAACACCTGCGCAGGCTATGGGATTTCTCGTCAACTGGGGGAAAAATCGCAATGCAATTTCCCAACGAGATCCAGGCCGCGCTGCTGTTCGACGGGCGGGTCGACGACCTCGAGGCGATCGTGCGGGATTTCGTGCGGATCGAGGAGGCGCGCACCGGAGCGCGCTTCAACCTCCCCGAGGTGAATCCCGGCGTCTTCTATCGGCTTTATGGCGGCGACGAGCTGATGATCACGCTCGAATATATGGATCGTCCGGCGAATGTGGAGGTGTTCCAGCAGACGCTCGCTTCGACGATCACCGGGATCGTCTGTCCCGACATACGCGAGCGGCTGATCCGGAACCGGTCGCACATCCTGATCAACGTGTCGCACGGCGTGCTCGGCAACGCGCCGGAAGTCATGAAGCTGTTGCAGCAGATCGACTATCCGCTGGAGGGCCACTCGCTGCCCCAGTTCATGCGCCGGCTGGAGGTGTGCGCGCTGATTGCGCGGATCGTGTGCGACCATGCGCCGGCCCAGGCCATTCACTGGACGCAGAGCAACCAGCTTTTCCCCGGCGAAGCGATCGAAACGGTCGCCGCGCTGGAGACGCCCAGCCCGCTGCACGTCCACCCCTATCTGTTCGGCAATGCCGCGGCCGCGGACGGCAAGCCAAGGGTGGGCATCCGCACCTTTGGTGCGCGCCACTTCATCGGCCGCGAGATCCTGATCGAACCGCACATCCTGCCCTGGGCCGTCAATTACGAGACGATCCTCGCCTTCCTCAGGGTCGCGACGATCAGGAACGGCTATGTCATCCCGGACGGCGACAGCTTCGGGCCGGAAGATCGCAGCCTGTCCTATCGCGTGCTCCACCGGCCGGCGGAAGAGGGCGATATTCCACTCTACGAGCTTCAGCCGCTGATGCACCGCGAACACGGCTTCGTGTCGGAGGATTATGTTCCCCCCGAGCGCGTATTCGACGATCGCATGCCGCCGGCCGACCTGATGCCCGAGGACGGCGAGGCGAAGATGGAGCTCGTCAACGAATGGCGCGAAAAGCGCGCGATGGCCGAAGGCATCGGCGGCCGCTTCGAAGTGCGCGCGCGAGGCCAGAACGGCGGAGGCGCGCCTCCAGCCCGCCCCGGCGGCCCGCCCCTGCCCGGCGCGGGCTTCGCCAACCGCCCGGTCTTCGGTCGCAAGAAAGCGTAGCTGGCCGGTCGAAATCGTTTTCGCGGCTTGGCGGTGCCTCAGTCGTGCTCGCGCCCGCCCGACCCCATGTAGAGTTCGCTGCCGGTTTCGCGGAAGAGCTCGCTCATTTTCTGCATCCCCTTTTCCGCGTCCTCGGCGGCGATGAAGGTGTCAGCCTCCTGGTTCTGCTTGGCCGCGAAGTCCCTGACCTCCTGGGTGATCTTCATCGAGCAGAATTTGGGGCCGCACATCGAGCAGAAATGCGCGGTCTTGGCGCCTTCGGCGGGGAGCGTCTGGTCGTGATACTGCTCGGCCGTATCCGGGTCCAAGGATAGGTTGAACTGGTCGCGCCAGCGGAATTCGAAGCGGGCGCGGCTCAGCGCGTCGTCGCGCAGCTTGGCGGCGGGGTGGCCCTTGGCGAGGTCGGCGGCGTGCGCGGCGAGCTTGTAGGTGACGACGCCGACCTTGACATCGTCGCGGTCGGGGAGGCCGAGATGCTCCTTGGGGGTGACGTAGCAGAGCATCGCGGTGCCGTACCAGCCGATCATCGCGGCGCCGATCGCCGAGGTGATGTGGTCATAGCCCGGCGCGATGTCGGTGGTGAGCGGCCCCAATGTGTAGAAAGGCGCCTCTCCGCAGGCCTCGAGCTGCTTTTCCATGTTCACCTTGATCTTGTGCATCGGCACATGGCCGGGGCCCTCGATCATCACCTGGACGTCGTGCTTCCACGCGATGTTGGTGAGCTCGCCCAAGGTGTAGAGCTCGGCGAACTGGGCTTCGTCATTGGCGTCGGCGATACTGCCGGGGCGGAGACCGTCGCCGAGGCTGAAGGCGATGTCGTACGCCTTCATGATCTCGCAGATTTCCTCGAAATTCTCGTAGAGGAAGCTCTCCTTGTGGTGGGAGAGGCACCATTTGGCCATGATCGAGCCGCCGCGCGAGACGATGCCGGTGACGCGCTTCGCGGTGAGCGGGATATAGGGCAGGCGCACGCCCGCATGGATCGTGAAATAGTCGACGCCCTGCTCGGCCTGTTCGATCAGCGTGTCGCGGAAGATCTCCCAGCTCAGGTCCTCGGCGATGCCGCCGACCTTCTCGAGCGCCTGATAGATCGGCACGGTGCCGATCGGGACGGGCGAGTTGCGCAGGATCCATTCGCGCGTGTCGTGGATGTTGCGGCCGGTGGAGAGGTCCATCACCGTGTCCGCGCCCCAGCGGATCGACCAGACCATCTTCTCGACTTCCTGCGCGACGTCCGAGGCGACCGCGCTGTTGCCGATATTGGCGTTGATCTTGACGAGGAAGTTGCGGCCGATCGCCATCGGCTCGGATTCGGGGTGGTTGATGTTCGAGGGGATGATCGCGCGGCCGCGCGCGACCTCGTCACGCACGAATTCGGGGGTGACGAAATCGGGGATGGCGGCGCCGAAATCCTGGCCGTCTCGGATCTGGTCGCGGAGCATCTCGCGGCCGAGATTTTCGCGGACGGCAACATATTCCATCTCGGGTGTGATGATGCCGCGGCGGGCATAGTGCATCTGGCTGACGTTCATGCCGGGCCGGGCGCGGAGCACCTTGCGGCGGACATTGGGAAAGGGCGCGACGCCGCCCGAACGGTCGGGGCCGAGCTGGCCATTATCCTCGGGGCGGACCTCGCGCTGCGCGACTTCCTCGACATCGCCGCGGCCGCGGATCCAGTCGCGGCGGATCTCGGGGAGGCCCGCCATGATGTCGATCTTGGCGTCGGGGTCGGTGTACGGGCCCGAGCAGTCATAGACGCGCAAGGGCGGCTCGCCCGACGAGGGCTCGAGGTCGATCTCGCGCATCGCGACATTGAGCGGGCCGACATGGATCTTGCGGCTGCCGCGGATGGGTCCGGTGGTGACCTTGAGCTCGGTTCGGGCGGGGACGTCGGCCATTCTCTCTTCTCCAATATCGAAGGAGAGTGGCCTGCTCGCCGGTCCCCCGGACCGGCTGTGCGTCCACTCCCTCCGCCGGTGTGAGCCGGATCAGGTTCAGCGGGTCGTGGCCGTATCAGCCACCTCTCAACCGCGTGCGCGCGGTCCCCCGGGGATGGAGGCACCCTAGCCACTTTGTCATTCCCGCGAAAGCGGGAATCCATCCGGGGTGGGCGCAGGGCACCGGCATCGTCTGGATCCCCGCTTTCGCGGGGATGACACCGAGGGCGTCAGGCCGCCTTGCCTTGCAGCGCCTTTTGGCGGCGGCGCTGGACCGAGCTGCCGATTCCCATTGCCTCGCGGTACTTCGCGACCGTCCGGCGCGCGATGTCGAAGCCCTTGTCGCGGAGCAGGTCGACGAGCGTGTCGTCGGAGAGGATCTTGCGCGGGTCCTCAGCGGCGATCAGCGCGCGGATATGGCTCTTGACCGCCTCGGCGGAGACCGCGTCGCCGCCGTCAGCCGACTGAATCGCCGAGGTGAAGAAATATTTGAGCTCGTAGAGCCCGCGCGCGCAGCTCAGATATTTGTTGGAGGTGACGCGGCTGACGGTCGATTCGTGCATGCCGATCGCGTCGGCGACGGCCTTCAAGGTCAGCGGCTTCAGATGCGCGACGCCGTGCGTGAAAAAGGCCTGCTGCTGCTTCACCAGCTCGGTCGCGACCTTGATGATCGTGCGCTGGCGCTGGTCGAGCGCTTTCACCAGCCAGTTCGCGCTGGCGAGGCATTCGGAGAGCCAGGCCTTGCTGGCCTTGTCCTGCTTGCCCCCCGACAGCTCGACATAATAGCTGCGGTTGATCAGCAGCCGGGGGAGTGTCGCGCTGTTGATCTCGATTGCCCAGGTGGCGCCGCGTTGGGCCACGAACAGGTCGGGGGTGACCGCCTGGATGCGCTCGCCGCCGAATTTGAGGCCGGGCTTGGGATCATAGTCGCGCAGCTCGCGGATCATGTCGGCCATGTCCTCGTCATCGACGCCGCAGATGCGCTTCAATTGCGCGAGCTTGCCCGCCGCGAGCATGTCGAGATTGTCGAGCAGCCGCGCCATGCACGGATCGTAGCGATCGGCCTCCTTGGCCTGGAGCGCGAGGCATTCGGCAAGGCTGCGCGCGCCGACGCCCGTGGGATCGAAGCTCTGGATGACGCCGAGCACGCGCTCGACCGCGGCGAGCGGCGCGCCAAGGCGCTGCGCGATATCGAGCAGATTGGCGGCGAGATAGCCCGCCTCGTCGATCTGGTCGATCAGATGCGTGGCGATCAGCCAGTCGCCGCCCGAGAGCACCGCGCCCGCCTGTGCGAGCAGATGATCGTGGAGCGACAGATCCGACGACGCCATGGCGTCGAAATCGGGGCCGTCCTCGCCAAAGCCCGCGCCGCTGGCACCGGTGAGCCCGAGCGCGCCGTCGAGCCCGCCGCCGCTGTCGATCGCGCTGTCATGGTGGAAGGTCTCGGCGTCGTAATCGACATCGAGCGGCGCGTCGGCCGAAGCGTCGCCCGCTTCGAGCAGGCGATCGGCGGTGACGGGTTCGTCGGCGAAATCCTCGGCATCGAAATCGCCGCCGTCGCCCCCTGCATCATCAGGCGCCTCGGCGGGACCGCGCTCCTCGTCGCCATTGCTCTCGAGCAGCGGATTCTTCTCGAGCTCCTCGGCGATATAGGCTTCGATCTCGAGATTGGAGAGCGCCAGCAGCTTGATCGCCTGCTGGAGCTGCGGGGTCATCACCAGAGACTGGCTCTGGCGGAGATCGAGGCGGGGTCCTAGCGCCATCGCGCCTATCCCATCGTTGTCATTCCCGCGAAAGCGGGAATCCAGGCGATGCCGGGCATCCGCGCGGGCGACTCTGGATTCCCGCTTTCGCGGGAATGACACGAGGAAGGAGGATCACAGCTCGAAACCCTCGCCCAGATAGAGGCGGCGGACATTCTCGTCGGCGACGAGCGCGCCGGGACTCCCTGCGAAGAGTACGCGGCCGTCATAGATGATGCAGGCGCGGTCGACGATGTCGAGCGTCTCGCGGACATTGTGGTCGGTGATCAGCACGCCGATGTCGCGGCTCTTCAGGTCCTTCACCAGATCGCGGATATCGGCGATCGAGATCGGGTCGATACCCGCAAAGGGCTCGTCGAGCAGCATGATCGAAGGATCGGCCGCGAGCGCGCGCGCGATTTCGCAGCGCCGGCGTTCGCCGCCCGACAGCGCCATCGCGGGCGCGGCACGCAGCCGTTCCAGGCCGAACTCGTCAAGCAGCTTGTCGAGCCGCTCCGCGCGCACGCCCCTGTCGGGTTCGGCGAGCTCGAGCACCGCCATGATGTTCTGTTCGACGGTGAGCCCGCGAAAGATCGAGGTTTCCTGCGGCAGATAGCCGAGCCCGAGGATCGCGCGGCGATACATGGGGAGCCCGGTGATGTCGTCGCCGTCGAGCAGGATGCGGCCGCTGTCGGGCTTCACCAGCCCCATGATCGAATAGAAGCAGGTGGTCTTGCCCGCGCCATTGGGGCCGAGCAGCCCGACCACCTCACCACGCGCCACCGAGAGCGACACGTCGGTCAGCACCTGGCGCTTCTCATACGCCTTGGCGATCGAGACAATCGAAAGCCCGTTGATCACCGCGCGCGCGGCATCGGCGCTCATCGGGGCTTCCATGGTGGCAACTTCATTCATTTCCGTTCCTTGCATCGGCCGGAGTGCCAAGGATCGGTTAGCGAAGTGTGAAGTCTAAGCCAATTGGCAAGATTCGTGCATGACAAAATTTCGCCCAACGCGACGGAACGTGCGTCGCGCGGCGCTCAGTTGCCCGACTTGCGCTGCGGCACGGTGAAACGGCCCGTGACGCGCCCGCCGGTGCCCCCCGAAACGCCGCTGGTGCCGCCGACCGCGCTGCCGTCCATCACCGAACGCCCCGAATTGAGGTCGATCACGAGACGCCCGCCGCGCAGCTGGTTGTTGCCCTGTTCGAGCGTGACGCCCCCCACCATCGTGATGAGGCGGCGATTGAGATCGTATATCGCGACGCTGCCGCGCGCGGTTTCGGAGGCGCTGCGCACCACGACCCCGCCCGATGCGTCGAGCCGCTGGATGTCGACCCCGCTGCCGGCATTCGAATAGGCCACGGTCAGCCGCGCGGCGTCGAGCGCGAGCCCCGCCTGGCGCACCTTCACATTGCCCGAAAAGACCGCGCGGTCGGCGCGGTCCTGCACCTCGATCCGGTCGGCCTCGACATCGACGGGCGCGTCGGCATTGTGGTTCCTGAGCGCCTGCCCTGTCGCGGGGCCGGCGAATGCGACGAGCGCCGCGGCGCCCGTGCCGAGTGCGCCAAGCGCGCCAAGGAGAATCCGGTTCATCATCGCCACCCTATCTGACGCCGCCCTGCACGATGCGCAAGCGCGCGCGCCCGTCGAGCGTGACGGTCCGGCTCGACAGGTCGGCGCGCATCGTCGCCGCACTGAACGTCCCGAGCGGCATGTTGCCCGTCACCGCGCCCGTGCTGGTCACCTGGCGCGACTTGAGATCGACCGCGACATTGGTGGTCTGGAGCCGATAGCCATCCGCCGCGGTGAGCAGGATCGGGCCGTCGACCGCGACGGTCTCCCTGTTCATGTCATAGCGTCCCTGATCGGCGCGCATCCGCGCGGGCCCGTCGGGCAGCGCGATCTCGGCCGACAGGTCGCTGAGCCTCACCACCGGCTCGCGCGAGGTGGCCTGCACCGCCGACCCGGCATGGAGCGAGAAGGGTTGTCCCTTGCTGTCCTCACCGCGATAGATGGCGGCGGTGACGCGCATGCGCTCCTTCGCGACCTCGACCTTGTCCTTGGCGAGGACGAAGCTGACCTCGTCGCGGATCGCGAGCGGCGCGATCGCCAGGAACGCCGCGAGCACACCGATCGCGGTGGGCAGGACCCAGCCGAGAAAGCGGATCAGCCGGTCGTGCGATCCGTGCGGCACAGCCCAGTGCTGGCGTTCGGACCGGACGCGATCGGCGATCTCAGACATGGGCGGGGACTTCAGACATGGGCGAAGATATCAATCTCGGGCCAGCCCGCGAGGTCGAGCAGGGCACGATGGGGAAGGAAATCGAAACAGGCCTGGGCGAGCGCGGTGCGCCCCTCGCGCGCGAGCCGCGGATCGAGCTCGGCCTTGAGCCGGTGCAGATAACGCACGTCCGAGGCGGCATAATCCTTCTGCGCGTCGGAGAGTTCGCGGCCGCCCCAGTCGGAACTCTGCTGCTGCTTCGAAATCTCTGCGCCGATCAGCTCGCGCACCAGCTCCTTGAGCCCGTGCCGGTCGGTATAGGTGCGCACGAGGCGCGACGCGGTCTTGGTGCAATAGACGGGTTCGGCCATGACGCCGAGATAATGCTGGATCGCCGCGAGGTCGAAGCGCGCGAAATGATAGAGTTTCAGACGCGCGGGATCGGCGAGAAGGCTGCGCAGATTGGGTGCGGCATAGTCGCTGCCCGGGCCGAAGCGGACGAGATGCTCGTCACCCTGGCCGTCGGAGATCTGGACGAGGCACAGCCGGTCGCGCGGGGTGATGAGCCCCATGGTCTCGGTATCGACGGCGATGGGCCCCGGCGCGAGCACGCCATCGGGGATGTCTTCTTCATGGAAATGGACGGTCATCCCCGGGCCTTACGCCTTTCGCGGCTCGTGCTCAATCTCCCGTGTCGCGCGCGGCTTCACCCGTCCCGCGCTTTCGGGCCTGTGCGCGGCGCGACATGATGTTGAGCGTCTCGACCAGCGCCGAAAACGCCATCGCCGCATAGATATAGCCCTTGGGGACATGCACGCCGAAGCCGTCCGCGATCAGCACCGCGCCGATCATCAGGAGGAAGCCCAATGCGAGCATGATCACGGTGGGATTACGGTTGATGAAATTGGCGAGCGGATCGGCGGCGAGCAGCATCACCAGCACCGCGACGACGACCGCGATCACCATCACGGGCAGGTGATCGGTCATGCCGACCGCGGTCAGGATCGAATCGACCGAGAACACCATGTCGAGCAGCAGGATCTGGACGATCGCGCCGCCGAAATTGAGCGCGGCGGTCGCTTCCTTGTCGAGCAGATCGTGGTCGCTCGGCACGGGATCCATCGCGTGGTGAATCTCCTTGGTCGCCTTCCACAGCAGGAACAGGCCGCCCGCGATCAGGATCAGGTCGCGCCACGAGAACTGCGTCTCGAACGCGGGCTCGCCATGCGCGCCGGGCGGGCCGACGATGCCGAGATCGAAGACGGGTGCGGTCAGCCCGACGATCCACGAGATCATCGACAGCAGTGCGAGCCGCAGGATCAGTGCCAGCCCGATTCCGACGCGCCGCGCCTTTTGTCGCTGATGCTCGGGCAGCTTGTTCGACAGGATCGAGATGAAGATCAGATTGTCGATGCCGAGCACGACCTCCATGACAACCAGCGTGACGAGGGCGGCCCAGACGGCCGGGTCGGCGAAAAGCGTCGCGATGTCAGTCATGTCCGACATTTGCCCTGTGATCGCAAAAGCCGCAAGCTTCGCCGGTCCGCGAGTCGCATGAGGGAAAATGATGGACGACCCGATCAGGCGCCCGCCGCCGCACGAGGCCGCCGCGCCGAGCGCCGGTTTCGAGCTCAACCGGCCCACGATCATCGCGCTGCTCTATCTCGCGAGCTTCGTCACCGGAATCACCGCGGTCATCGGGATCGTGCTCGCGCATATCTGGGCGGGCGAGCCGGGCGCCGACTGGGAGAAGAGTCATTATCGCTACCTCATCCGGACCTTTTGGCTGGCGCTGGTGGCGGGCGTGCCTGGCGTGATTCTGACGGTCGTGCTGATCGGATTCGCGATCCTGTTTGCCGTCACGGTCTGGGTTGCGGTGCGCGCGGTGATTTCACTGGTGAAAGCACAGAAGCACGACCCCCTGACCGATCCCGCAACTTTATTGTTCTGAAGGAATTTATCCAAATTACGGCGCGCAATGATAAATTCTGTCGCCCGGCTGGAGAAATTCGGTTATGACGACTCACTGGCGGGTATTGTTTTCGCGCCAAAGTATCTGTGCCCATCGCCCGGCGTACAGGTTCTGATGATGAATTTTGGGCGACCGGGAAAGACCAACAGGGCATGAGTTTCGACAAAGGACGCCGCGGGGAACGCGGTGGGCGTGGCAGAGACAAGCGCGACAGTTTCGGCGACGATAACTTCGGCGGATTTGAAGACAGAGGCCGGTTCGGCGGCGGTTTCGGTGGGGACCGCGGCGGTTTTGGCGGCGGTGACCGATTCGGCGGCGGCGGCGGCGATCGCTTCGGCGGCGGCGGCGGGGGTGGCTTCGGC
>NZ_JBYSXE010000036.1:0-40897 GCF_058781925.1 Sphingobium sp. FW306-1B-F04DB
AAGTCGTCCGATGACCTCGCAGACAACCGTTGGCCAACGGGAAAAAGGAAGCCTGATGCTCAAATCAATTAGACAACAGTCCGGACACGACGACATTGCGGTCGTTCGCATTCGCCGCTTTAGTGACACAATGGGAACTAAACATCTTTGCTACGCAACAGCGATGGCTGCTGCCGTCACGGGGTGTTCTAGCACCTACTACATAAAGGCGACAGTCATCGACGGTACGGTTGCCTTTGTCGCTGACACTGACCTTTTCGGCAATCCGGACTGCGTTGGGAGCATCACGGTTGAAGCTGAAAACGGTCCTCCAGCGGTACCGACTATAGGAGACGATGTGGGCGCTGTGCGCCGGGGGACCTATTGGGAGGAAACGTTTGCCTCGCCATCGTGTGAAAACCCTTTTCCGGTCCAATACGGTGCAAAGCTTATAGGGCCGCCGTTCGTTTACTCGGACGGTCGAACGAAGTCAGTGAAAGCCAAACCCCTTGCCAGAGGGGTGACCTATACCGTCTCCACGTGAAGTAGTGGGTCGGCATACGGAGGGGGCAAGTTTCGCCTAACTATGGATGGGAAAGTCATAAACCTCCCTCGATGAACATCCGAGCCAAAATCGCAACGGCAGCTAACCACGACTTTCCAGTCGTTGAATGGGGAGACGACACCTCCCGAAACCGAACGCAGGTTCGGCTGGGGATTTTTGACCACGGGGCCTGGTCTGCACGCGTCAGCGCGCCGCGAGTTCGGTCCTTTCCTTCGCCTTGGTAGCCTCGTCATATTTCAGCCAGGCGAGCGTGATCGACATGCGGCGGTTGCGCGGGTCGTAGATGTCCGCGGGGACGAAGGGCTCGCGGTCGGCGACGCCCTCGATCCGCGCGAAGCGATCGAGCGGCACGCCCGCATCGCCCAGCGTCTGCCGCGTCGACTCGGCGCGCGAGCTCGACAGCAGCCAGTTGTTATCGGTGCGGCCCGACGCATAGGGCAGCGCGTCGGTGTGCCCGCGCACGATCACGTCATTGGGCACGCCCTCGATCACCGTCGCGACCTCGGCGATCAGCTTGCGCGCATCGGGCAGCAACGTCGCGGTGCCCAGCGAGAACATCGCGAAATCGGCCTCGTCGACGAGATCGATGCGCAGCCCCTCGCGCGTCTCCGTGAAGCGGACATTCTTCTGGAGCTTCGCAAGCCGGCGATCGCGCTTCATCCGGTCGATCAGCGCCTGGCGCAGCATCATGAAGCGCTTGCGATCGCGCATCTTCTGCTCGCCCGCGCCTTCCTTGTCGCCGCCCGTCGCATCCTTGGGGATGGTCAGACTCTTCGAGCCGGTCTGCGCGGCCTTGTGAGGATAATTGTCCTTGGCCACGATCGAGTCGCCGCCGAACGGGCCGTTTGAGCCCGCGCTTTTCTGGCGCATCTCGACCAGCGTCGGCGTGAAATAGTCGGCGATGCCGCGGCGCTGCTTCTCCGAGGTGGCGCCGAGGATCCACAGCAGCAGGAAGAACGCCATCATCGCGGTCACGAAATCGGCATAGGCGACCTTCCACGCGCCGCCATGATGGCCGCCGTGCAATTCCTCGACGATCTTCTTGACGATGATCGGCCGCGGTTCGGGTTCGTTCTTGCCGCGCTTCTTAGCTTGAGCAGCAGCCATGGCTCAGCGACCCCGCATGCCGTCGAACACATCGGCGAAGGCCGGCTGGTTCGAATGGCTGATCCCCGAGCGCGCGGCCTCGATCACCAGCGGGATCGGATGGCCGTGGAGCGAGGCGATGATCATCTGCTTGACCACGTCGTAGATCGCGGCGTCGGCCTCGATCACCTGGCGCGCGCGGTTGGCGAAGGGATTGACCATTCCGTAAGCGAGCAGCACGCCGAGGAAGGTGCCGACGAGCGCCGAGCCGATCATCGCGCCGAGCACCGCCGGCGGTTTGTCGATTGATCCCATCGTCTTCACCACGCCGAGCACCGCTGCGACGATGCCGAGCGCGGGCAGGGCGTCGCCCAGCGTCTGGAGCTGATCGGCGGGGCGGATCGCGTCGTGGTGGTGCGTCTTGATGCTGTTGTCCATCACCTCCTCGACCGCATGCGGGTCGAGCGTGCCTGAAGAGACGACGACGAGGCGCAGCGTGTCGGTGATGAGGTGGACCAAAGTCTGGTCCTTCATCAGCTTGGGATATTGCGTGAAGATCGTCGAGGCCTGCGGCTCCTCGATATGCGGCTCGAGCGCGACTGGGCCTTCCTGGCGCAGCAGCTTCATGAGCGTCGAGATCAGCAGGATGACGTCGAGGAAATCCTGCTTTTTGTATTTCGGCCCCTTGAAGATCTTGGTGAAGCCGCCCGCGAGTTGCTTCAGCTCCTTGCCCGAATTGCCGATGATAAGCGCGCCTGCCGCAGCCCCGCCGATGATCAGCATTTCGTGGGGCAGTGCGTGCATCACCGCACCAAGGTCGCCGCCCGTCAGCATGAAGCCGCCGAACACCATCACCAGAAGCACGACCAGGCCGATCGCAGGAAACATGGGCAACCCCCGAAAACAAGCAGAACACGGTTTCGGAAGCTGGCCTTCGCCGGGACGCGCCTCCTGTAACCGTTAACGGTCGGGGCGCCGGAGATTTAAGGGTTAACGAACGTCAACCGAGCAGATCGAACAGCGTCTGGCGGTTCACGCGGACGAACGCCGCCTGCGCCGCCTCGAGCGTCAGCTGCTGCGCATTCATGCGCGCCACGACCGCCGGGATGTCGGTCGCCTCGATCTGGTTGCGCTCGTCGTTGAGCGCCAGCTTCGAATTGGCGAGCCGCTCGCGCGCCGAATCGATCAGCGTCATGCGCGACCCTTGTTCGCTGCGCGCATCGATGACGCGGTCAGTTGCGCCCTGCAGCTGCGTCAGCGCGGTCGCGGTCGCCGCGTCGCGCGCGGCGTCGTTGGCGATCCCGAGCGCGGCCGCCGCGCCATCGATGATCGTCGCAAGATCGGTCGCCCCACTGCCGAATACGCGGTCGAGCTGGAGCGTCGCGCTCAGCGCGAACCCGTTAGCCACGGGCACCGCGAGCGGCGTGGTCGTGGGGAAGACAGGCTGGCCGCGCGGATCGGTCAGTGCCATCTGCGCGCGGATATCGGCGGCAAGGCCCTGCAGCTCGATCGCATAGGCTTGGCGATCCTGCGCGTTGACCGTGCCCGTACGCGCGAGCGTCATCAGTGCGACTGCGCGCGTCGCTGCGGTGACGACGCTGCCGAGTGCGCCGTCGGCGCGTGCGGCGAGCGCTGTCGCCGCGTCGGCATTGGCCGCCCAGACCGCCTCGTTGGACTGCGAGCGCTGGATCTGCCCGACACGCGCATAACCCGCGGGATCGTCCGAGGGCGCAAGGATGCGCTTCTGTCCCGAAATCTCGACCTGCGAGCGCGCGATCGCCTCGGCGAGCCGAGTCTGGCGGGCGATTTCTGCGCTGATCCGATTGCGGCCGCCGATGATCATGTTCGTATTCCCTGTCAGAAGATCGCGAGGATGGACTGGAGTGTTTCGCGCGCGACCTGGATGATCCGCGCCGAGGCATCATAGGCCTGCTGGTAGCGCAGCAGTTCCGCGGCTTCGCGATCGAGGTCGACCCCCGAAACCTCCTCGCGTGCCGCAAAGGCATTGTCGCGTCGCGTGCTGAGTGCGGCATCCTGCGTTTTCGCCGAGGCGAGGTTCTGCGCGAGGATGTTGATCATGTTCGACATCCGCGCCTCGGGCCCGCTGTCGCCGCGCTGCGCCTGGAGCGCGAGCAGGTTGCCGTTCTCGGTCCCGCCGCCCGCTGCGGCAATGCCATCGGGGTCGGTCATCACGACCTGCAGCGTCGCGGCAGTGGTGCCCGAAAGCATCGCCGCACCGGGATTGCCTGCCTTGTCGGTGCCCGCCGCCGACCATGCGTTGAGTTGCGCCGCGAAGTCGGCCGCGATTGCGTCGAGCTCCTGCCGTCGGCCAGCGACGCTGTTGGACGCATCGATCAGCCCCGCCATCGAGCCCGCCATTACGGGGAGCGGGTCGGTGCTGCCCTCGGCGGTGACCATCAGCGAAAGCCGCCCATCGGCCGCGACCTGGAGCATGACGATCCCGGCGTCCGGACCCGCGACCAGATTGGGGCTGGTGGTGCCGCGCGCGCGCACCGTCGCTTCGCCCTTGCCGCTGATCTCATAGTCGATCTGGATCTTGGTCGAGAGGCTGTCGAGCAACCGGTCGCGCTCGTCCTCGAGGCTTGCGCGGCCCCCGCCGCCCGGTGCCGATCGCGCGATCGCGACATTGACGTCGGCCAGTGCCTGCAGTTCGTTGTTGACCGCCGCGACCGTGGTCTGTGCCTCCGTCGCAATGCCTTCGGCGACGCGTGCCAGCCCCTCGGCAGTGGTGCGAAAGGCGCTGGCGGCATCCTGCAGCGCTGTCAGCATCGCGCGGCGGGGCGCGGCGCCACCGGGGTCGCCCGCGAGCGCGTCGGCGGCATTGTAGAAGGTGGTCAGCCGCTGGCCGATCCCCGCCGGCCCGTCATCGAGCGCGGTCTCGGTGACATTGAGCCAGCGCAATCTTGTCTGCGACTGCGCCGAATCCGAGTTGGTAAGCCGCGCATCGGCGGCGCGGAACGCGTCCCAGCTGCGCTCGATCGAGGTGACGCGCACCCCGCCCACGGCGAACTTGTCGTTGTAGAAGGGCTGGCCCGCGCCGAGAATACCCGTTTCGCGTAGCTTGATGTCACGACGCGAATAGCCCTCGCTCTGCGCATTGGCGACATTGTCGCCGACCGTGGTCAGTGCGTTGCGATAGACCGAGACGCCCATCGCGCCGATGCGTAGCAGATCGCTCATTTCGCGACTCCCTCATCGGTGGGCAGGTGCTTGCCGAGCTGCCCGATCAGCATTTCGGCGATGCCGAACGCGCCCTTTTCGGCCATCGAGTCGGCGAGCCGCGCGTCGGACATTTCGCGGAACTGGTTGGTTGCCTGGCTGCCGAACAGATCGTCGCCGAGGCTCGACGAGCGCATCGATCCGATCATCTGGCGTAGGAAGACGGCCTCGAAGGCCTGCGCGGCCTTCTTGAGCTCGGCGCGCTGCTGCGCGGCAGCGGTCGGGCCCGCGCCCGTCGAGGCGATCGGCGTCGTCACAGGATCACCAGCTCCGCCTTCATCGCGCCCGCCTGCTTCAGCGCCTCGAGGATCGCGACGAGATCGGCGGGTGAGGCGCCGATCGCGTTGACGGTCTTGACGATGTCCGCCAGCGAGGCGGTCTCGCCGACCTGGAACATCGGGCGCGTCTCTTCCTCGACGGTGATGTCGCTCGAGGGTTCGAGCGCGGTCTGGCCGCGCGAGAAGGGCGCGGGCTGGACGATCGTCGGATTCTCGTCGACGCGGACGGTGAGCTTGCCGTGGCTGACCGCGGCGGGGCGGATCCGCACCGCGCCGTTGATGACGACGGTGCCCGTGCGCGCATTGACGATCACGCGCGCGGGCGCCTGCGCCGGATCGACATCGAGATTCTCGACCTGGCTCATCAGCATGGTGCGCACCTCGACGCCAACCGGCGCGTCGATCGCGATCGAGACCGCGTCGACCGCGCGCGCGCGGCCATTGCCGAGGCTGGCGTTGATCGCCGCGGCGACGCGCAGCGCGGTGGTCACATCCGCCTCGGCAAGGTTGAAGGTGAGGTGGGGCGTTGTTCCGAAGCCCGTATCGACCGCCTGCTCGATCGTCGCGCCCGAGGGGATACGACCCGCCGAGGGCACATTGACCGAGAGCTTGGAGCCGTCCTGCGCGTTCACGCCGAGCCCGCCGACCGCAAGGCTGCCCTGCGCCATCGCGTAGATCTGGCCGTCGGCGCCGCGCAGCGGGGTCATCAGCAGCGTGCCGCCGCGCAGCGACTTGGCCTTGCCCAGCGCGGAGACGGTGACGTCCAGGCGCTGGCCGGGCTTGCCCATCGCGGGCAGCTCGGCGGTGATCATCACGGCGGCGCTGTTCTTGAGCTGCGGGTTGACGCCCGGGGGCAGCGTCAGGCCGAAGCGCGAAGTCACGCCCTTCATGCCCTGCGTTGCATATTCGAGGCTGTCATCGCCCGTGCCGGCAAGCCCGACGACGATGCCATAGCCGATGATCTGGTTGGCGCGCAGGCCCTGGAACTGGCCGAGATCCTTGACGCGCTCGGCCTGTGCGGGCGTCGCGGCAAGGCCGAGAAGGAGGGCGATAAGGGTGAAGAGGCGCTTCATGACGGTCCCCATGCTCAGAACGGGCTCAGCATGGAGAAGAAGCGCTGCAGCCAGCCCTGCTGGCTGGCGCGGGCGACTTCCCCCTTGCCGGTATAGTTGATGCGGGCGTCGGCGACCCGCGTCGAAAGCACGCGATTGTCGGCGCTGATGTCCGTCGGACGGACCAGCCCCGAAAACTGCACGAACTCATCGCCCCGGTTCAGCCGCACAAGCTTTTCCCCGCGCACCAGCATGGTTCCGTTGGGATAGACCGCCGCGACCGTGACGCTGATCTCACCCGAGAGCGCGTTCGACTGGGTGGCCTGCCCCTTACCATTGAACGACGAGTTGCCGCCCATATTAACGTCGGAGGGCGAAAAAAATGACAGCGGCCCCGTTGTCGGCGGGGTCAGGCCGATATCGCCCGCGCGGTCGGCGGACTGCGTTGCGCTCTTGGTCGCGAGTGTCCGCTCGACCAGCGCGATGGTCAGTACATCGCCCACCATCGCCGCACGCGTGCCGCTGGTGAGCGGCGCATAGCCCTGCGAGGCCTGGAAGATCGAGCCGTTGGCGACGGGGGCGGCGGGAAGGTCCGCAGCGTAGCTCGGCGCGTATTCGGACGGCCGGTTTTTCTTCGCGATGGCGGGCGAAGCCGCGAACACGGCTGCGAGCGCGATCGCCGCGGCGAGCCTAGAGGGTCTGGTTGGCATTGCGCAGCATCTCGTCGGTGGCCGAGATCATCTTGGAGTTGATCTCATAGGCGCGTTGCGTCTCGATCATGTCGACCAGTTCCTCGACGATGTTGACGTTGGAGCCTTCGAGCGAACCCTGGCGCAGCGTGCCGCGGCCATCGAGGCCCGGCTGGCCGACCTGCGGCGCACCCGAAGCCTGCGTCTCGATCAGCAGGTTGTTGCCGATCGATTGCAGCCCCGCCGGATTGACGAAGCGCGCGGTCTCGATGCGGCCGAGCTCGGTCGACTCGGTTTCGCCCGCGACCTTGACCGAGACCGTGCCGTCCTGGCCGATCGTCACCGATTCCGCGCCCTCGGGCACCTGGATCTGCGGGATCAGCGGCATGCCGTCGGCGGTCACGATCTGGCCCTCGGGCGAGAGGCTGAAATCGCCCGCGCGGCTATAGCCCGTGCGACCGTCGGGCAGCTGGATCTGGAAATAGCCGCCGCCCTCGATCGCGAGATCGTAGCTGTTGCCCGTGGTCTGGAGCGTGCCCGCGGTATCGATCCGCGTCGTGCCGGTCATCTGCACGCCGGTGCCCATCGACAGCCCCGTCGCATAGCGATTGTCGCCCGACGACGGCGCGCCCGGCGCGGTCATGATCTGATAGGCCAGCGTCTCGAAGCTGGCGCGGTCGCGCTTGAACCCCGTGGTGTTCACGTTGGCGAGGTTGTTGGCGATCACGCGCATCCGGTTGTTCTGCGCGTCGAGCCCGGTGCGGGCGACATGGAGAGCGGCGTTGGACATGGCTTTCAGGTCTCCGTCGAAATCAGGATGGCAGGCGCATCAGGTCGGCCGAGGCCGTGTCGAGATCGCGCGCGGTGGTGAGCAGCTTCATCTGCGTTTCCCAGGCGCGGCTTGCCTCGATCATCTCGATCAGCGCCTGGCTCGAATTGACGTTGGATGCCTCGAGGCTGCCCGTGATGACACGCGCCTCGGGGTCTTCGGGCAGCGTGCCGCCGCCGCGGACGCGGAACAGGCCGTCCAGGCCCTTGGCGACCTCCGATCCCGTGGGTGAGGCGATCTTGAGGCGATCGGCCCGCTGGGGCTGTGTGGGGTCACCGCCAGCGGGCACGATCCAGATGGTCCCGTCCTTGTCGATGCGGACATCGTCGGCGGCCGGGAGCGTGACGGGGCCGCCTTCGCCGAGCACGGGAAGCCCGTCGCCCGTCGTCAGCAGTCCCGAATCGGTCAGTTGCAGGTCGCCGCGGCGCGTATAGGCTTCCTCGCCATTCTTCGCCTGGACCCCGAGCAGCGCGTCGCCCTCGAGCGCGATGTCGAGCGCGCGGCCGGTTTCGGAGATCACGCCCGCGCTCATATCGGCCGCGACGACTTCCTCGGAGGCCGCGACTCGCGCGTCCAGGCCCGGACCGTCGACCCAGAGCGGACGCGCATTCGCCAGCTCCTTGCGAAAGCCCGTGGTGTTGGCGTTCGCAAGGTTGTTGGCGGTCGTCGCCTGGCGCGCCATCGCGCCGCGCATCGCGGTCAGCGAAGTGTAGATCAGACGGTCCATGCTCTAGCCTCAGGTCCGGATGTTGACGATGGCCTGCGTCATCGTATTGGCCGTCTCGATCGCCTTCGCGTTCGCCTGGAAGTTGCGCTGCGCCGCGATCAGCTGGACGAGCTCTTCGGTGATATCGACATTGGCCTGCTCGAGCGCGCCCGACTGGACCACGCCGAAGCCGTCCTTGCCCGCCTCGCCGATCTGCGCATCGCCCGACTTGCCGGTGATCCCCCAGCTCGCATCGCCGAACTGGCGCAGGCCCGCGGGATTGGCGAAGCTTGCCATCACGACCTTGCCCAGCGGAATGGTGTCGCCGTTGGAGTAGGTGGCGGTGACGAGGCCGTCGGTTCCCACCGAGACATTGTCGAGCTTGCCCGCCGCGACGCCGTTCTGGTCGAAGGCGGTGGGCACGAACGGCCCGCCCGCCTGCCTCGTGGCGGTGCCGAAGTCGACGGTGAAGTTGAGCGGCTGCGCGGCGCCGGAGGGCTGCGCGCTCGCGAAGGTGGTCGGGCCCGCGGGCGCGGTCAGCGTCCCCGCGGCGTCGAACGTCAGCTGCAGCGGCACCGCGGGGCTCGGCTGCGCCGGGTCGGACGACACTTCCTGGTTGCCGACGAACAGATGCGCTTCCCACGTGCTGTCGGTCACCGCGCCGCCGGGCGCACCCGTGCGGACATAATAGACCGTCGCGGCCAGCGCGTTGCCCGCGGCGTCATAGACGGTCGCGGCGGTCGAATAATTGTAGCTGTTGGGATCGGT
Organism: Sphingobium sp. FW306-1B-F04DB; assembly: GCF_058781925.1. NCBI lineage: Bacteria > Pseudomonadati > Pseudomonadota > Alphaproteobacteria > Sphingomonadales > Sphingobiaceae > Sphingobium > Sphingobium sp. FW306-1B-F04DB. Next base: position 9,193 of record NZ_JBYSXE010000036.1, read on the forward strand.
GCGATCGAACGCATAGGGGTTCGCCGCACTATACACCGGACGGCTGGCCGGCAGGTCCGCGTTCTGCGGCAACGTGACCGTGACGTCGATGGCGCTCGTCGCGATCGACGCACCCGAAGACTGCGGGATCTGGAGATTGCGCGTCGCCGAGATGCCCGTCGCGGTAACGTTGCCCTCGTCATCGACGGGCAGGACCTGCAGATACGCACCGCGCGAGTCACGGACATAGCGCTCGGGATCGACGCCGAAGGCGCCGTTGCGCGTGAAGCTCATCCGGCCGCCGGTCAGCTCGCCGCGCGTCATGAAGAAGCCCTCACCGCTGATCGCGATGTCGAGCGCGCGTTCCGAGGACTGGAAGCCGCCCTGGCCGAATTGCTGCGTGATGCTTTTCAGCCGCGTGCCCTGGCCCGCGACATTGCCCGACGACATCGGCGATGCCGACATCAGGTCGCCGAATTCGGTGCGGCTCTTCTTGAAGCCGACGGTCCCGACATTGGCGATGTTGTTGGAGACGACCGCGAGTTCGGTCTGCGCGCCCTTGAGGCCGGAAAGCGAGGTGTAGAAGGACATGGCGTGTGTTCCTTTGCTGGAATTGGGTCAGCCGAGACGGACGGCGTCGTCGGGCGAAAGAAGGCCGAGCGGGGTGACTAGGCGCGTCGAGGCGCCGCCCGCGGGGGACTGGACCCCGGTAATCTGCGTCCAGGTGCCGATCGCGGCGTCGATCTCGCCCTTGGCGCCGGTGGCGTTGACCACGACGCGCAAGGGGCCGGCAACCGCCTTGCCATCGGCATCCTTGCCGTCCCACGCGAACGAGGCGTTGCCCGCCTTCTGATTCTCGAAGGTCGCGTTGTGGACGACCTGGCCATTGGCATCGACCAGGCTGACGATCATGCCGCGCGCGTCCTCGGGCAGCGCGACTTCGCCGCGATAGCTGCCGTCGGAAAGCGGCGTTGCCTGGTCGGTCTCGACCAGCGCGGACTTGCCGATCCAGCTCGCCGCACTCCCCAGCCGCTGCGCCTGAAGGTCCGACGCCATCGCGGCGAGGCTCTTGTTCATCTCGGCGATGCCAGCGACGCTAGAGAACTGCGCCATCTGCGCGACCATCTGCGTGTTGTCGACGGGATTGAAGGGATCCTGCGTCTTGAGCTGCGTCGTCATCAGCTTCAGGAACGCGGTCTGATCGAGCGTGCTGTTATGCTTGGCGCCCGGAGGCTGCTGAAGATCGAGCCCGGCGGTGTTGCTGGTGTTGACTGTCGTCATTTGCCCATCCTGATCGTGTCGAGCGTGAGGGTCTTGGCGGTCTGGAGGACCTGGACCACATTTTGGTACTGGCGCGCGGTCTCGATCATCTCGACGAGCTCTGCAGCGCTGTCGACGCCCGCGTCCCAGACGTCGCCATTCGCATCGGCGAGCGGATGATCGGGCGCGTGGCGCTTGGTCGGCTCGACCGAGGAGGTCACGACCTGCCTGACGCGCACCGTTGCGGCGTCGCCATCACGCACCGTCTCGAAGACGGGCTTCAACGACCGGAACGCGGTTTCCTTGCTGCCCGAGACCGAACCCGCATTGGCGAGGTTGGAGGCGGTGGTGTTGAGGCGCACCATCTGCGCGGCCATGGCACGGCCGGCGATGTCATAGACCGAGAGCGGACCCGCCATCGCTTATTCTCCCTTGATCGCCTGCATCAGCGTCCCGATGCGGCCTTCGAGGAAGGAGAGCGTGGTGCGGTAGCGCACCGCATTCTCGGCGAACATCGTCTGCTCGGTGCCGAGCTCGACCGTGTTGCCGTCCATCGAACCTTCCATCGGAATGCGGTATCCCATCGCGTCGTCGGCGGCGGCCTCGACCGCCATGCCGTCCTGCGCCTTCTGCAACGCCTGGGTGAAATCGATGTCGCGCGCCTTGTAGTTGGGCGTCGCGGCGTTCGCGATATTGGACGCGAGCAGGGTGAGGCGCTGGCTGCGCAGCCGAAGCGCGTCGCCATGCACACCGAAAATGTCCTGTCCCATCGTCATTTGCGGCCCCCCCGCTTAAGTCGCTGCCCGGCCTGCCGTTATGAGTGGCAGGACAAGCCGCGCTCCACGGGAGCAAGCGCCGTGCCAATAATGGTAAATGCGCGCATTTCCGGGGCGTCGAACCGGGCGGCAAGATGCTGTCGGCAGGAAATTGCCGGGGGCGGCAAATTTTTGCCGGTCGTTGCCGGCAAGGGGTGGATATGGCGATTTTCGAAAGGCTTGCGCTCTATTTCGACCCTGTCGCCTTCGCTCTTGTTATAGGCGGCTCGCTGCTGCTCGCGGTGTTTCGCGCGCAAAAAAAAGATGTCGCGCGCGCTTTTGCGGCGCTGGGGCCGCTGCTGCGCGCCGATCCTGCCGCGGACAGTGATGCCGCGATGCGCGCGGTCCACGCGATGGAACGCATCGCGCAGATGCGCAGCATCAGCTGCGCCGATCGCGTCCAGACCGCCGAACGCTTCCTGACCGCTGCCGCGCACCGGCTTGCCGATGCCGACAGCTCCGACGAATTCACGCGCTGGGCCGAAGAGGAGCTCGAGGATCGCGAACGTCGTCATCGCGGCGCGATCGACTTCTGGAACGCGGTGGCGGACAGCGCGCCGGGCATGGGCATGGTCGGCACGATCATCGGGCTGGTCGGCATGTTCGCCGCGATGAACGACGCTGATCGCATCGGTCCCGCGATGGCGCTGGCGATGCTGACCACGCTCTATGGCATCGTACTCTCCTATCTCGTCGCGGGGCCGATCGCGCGCCGGCTCGAGCGGCTTTCGGTGCTGGAGTGCGACTGGCAGCGCCGTGCGCTCGATCATCTTGGTCATCTCGCGCGGATCGAGCTCGACGAACCGGCGAAACCGCGCGCGCCGCGCCGTGCCCGCGCCGCATGATACGCGGCTCCGACCAGACGCGCTGGCTGCTGAGCTTCGCCGACCTCGTCCTGCTGCTGCTCGCCTTTTTCGTGCTGCTCCACGCGCAGAGCATCAATCCCGACGCGGTCGTCGAAAGCATCGGCGATGCCTTCTCTGCCGAAGCGCGCCCCGCGACGATCGAGCGCCGCATCATCGCCGACGATATTTTCAGTCCTGGCGAGGCGTTGCTGCGTCCCGAGGCGCGAACCGTGTTCGAGCGCTTTGCGAGAAGCTGGGCGAAGCGGCGTGGCACCCTCTCGATCACGAGCATCGGCCGCGCCGGCGATTCGGCGCGCTTCGACGGCTGGGAACTCGCCGCCGCGCGCGCTGCGGCGATCGGCCGGCTGATCCGCGACGCGGGGATGGACCCGCGCGCGATCGAGATCGTGATGCCGCCGAGCCGCGGCCGCGAAGGGCAGGGCGGACAGCGGCTGGTGCTCCGCTTCACCCCGGCGCGCTGAATCTGGCGCGGTCCTTGCTTGATATGCGCCCGAAAGGGCTTTCACGATGACGACGACGGTTTTCCGACACCTGCTGCTGACCGCCGCGCTGATGGCGCCGACGGGCGTGCACGCACAGGCGTTCCAGAATATCGATGCGCTCGAAACCGCGCTCGTCGCGGCGCTCGGCGCAGGCGTGGGCGAACCCGGCGGGCCGACGGCGCCCATCGATCGTCGCCTCAAGCTCGCGCAATGCCCGCAGGCGCCCGTGTTCGACGCGCCCGTACTGGGCGCGGTTGCGGTGCGCTGCGCCTCGCTCGGCTGGCGTATCCGCGTGCCGCTGGCGCGCAGCATGACAGCGGCGGCGGTGCGCGAGGAACCCGTGATCCGCAGGGGCGACCCCGTCGAACTCGTTGCGGGCGGCCGCTTCTTCGAGGTCAGCACCCAGGCGATCGCCGAGCAGGATGGCGCGCCGGGTGCGCGAATTCGCGTGCGTTCCGATCCGAAGGCTGCACCCGTGTTCGCCGAAGTGGTGCGCGCCGGCGTCGTTCGCATAGCCGATTAAAGTAATCCCGTTAATTGCCGTTAACAGCTTCAAGAGGGCGAAAGCCCGCTGAAAAGCGAAGGATATGACGATGATCAAAGGCGTCGGGCTTGGCCCCACGAGCAGGATCGATCCGGTCCGCACCAAGGCTGCCGAACAGGGTGGTGCGACGCCTGCGGGTGTCGCCTCCAACCCGCGCGCATCCGCCGAGACCGCGTTGTCGCAGATGCTCGCCGACGGCCCGCCGGTCGACAGCGATCGCGTCGCGGAACTGCGGGCGAAGATCGAGGACGGCAGCTATGCCGTCGATCCGCGCGCCATCGCGGACAAGATGATCGCGCTCGACCTCGGTTCCAAGGGCGACGCGTGACCGTAGAGCTTGAAGAGGCGGTCGACGGTATCGAGCGGCTGATCGACGCGCTCGACGGCCGCGATGTGCAGGCGATCGAATTCGCCAACACCACGCTCACGCTCGCGATCGGCCGGCTGCGAGGGCTGGGCGGCTGGCGCGACGACCGCGACGAACTTGCGATGCTCGATCACGCGCTCGGTCTTGCCGAAGCCGCGCGTATCCGCGTCAATCTGCTCGGCGACATGGCGGAGCGCCAGCTCGAGCTGCTCCAGCAGGCGCGCGCCGAGGCGCACGATTCCGCGGTTTATGGCCGCAAGGGCCGTCGCGGCCGCGTGGGCTGATCGAAAGCTTCCGTCAGTAGCGCAAATGGCACGCTAATTGCTGGACACCCCACGTACCACGTGGAGGTGTCATGTTTCCGACAGTCGACCCAGTCGCCGCAATCATCCGGATCTTACGGAAATGAACCCGGTGAATTTCAAGATCTGGGGCGATGCGGGGCGCGGCGCGATCTTTCCGCTCGCAACGCTGCTGATCGTCGGCCTGATGGTCGTGCCGATCCCGGCGGTCGTCCTCGACATCGGCTTCATCACCAATATCGTGATCTCGCTCGCGGTGCTGATGGTGGCCTTGAATGCCGCCAAACCGCTCGATTTCTCGGCTTTTCCGACGGTGCTGCTGTTCGCGACGCTGCTCCGGCTCTCGCTCAACGTCGCCTCGACGCGCGTCGTTCTGGTCAGCGGACATGAAGGACCCGACGCCGCTGGCCATGTCATCGAGGCATTCGGCAATTTCCTGATCGGCGGCGACTACGCCGTCGGTATCTTCGTCTTCGCGATCCTGATGATCATCAACCTCGTCGTCATCACCAAGGGCGCGGGGCGCGTTTCCGAGGTTTCGGCGCGCTTCACGCTCGATGCGCTGCCCGGCAAGCAGATGGCGATCGACGCCGATCTCAACGCGGGCCTGCTCACCCCCGACGAAGCCAAGGCGCGCCGCCAGGAAGTTGCCACCGAGGCCGATTTCTACGGGTCGATGGACGGCGCCTCCAAGTTCGTGAAGGGCGATGCGGTCGCCGGGGTGCTGATCCTCGTCATCAACATCATTGGCGGGCTCGTGCTCGGCGTCGTCAGCCACGGCCTTTCGCTCGGCCAGGCCGCCGAAACCTATATCCTGCTAGCGATCGGCGACGCGCTGGTGGCCCAGGTGCCCGCGCTGCTGCTTTCGATCGCGGCCGCCGCGATCGTCACGCGCGTATCCTCGCCCTTCGATCTTTCGGGGCAGATTACCAGCCAGTTCGGCGATCGCCGCGCCTGGGTGCCCGTCGCAGCGATCCTCGCGCTGCTCGGCGTCGTGCCCGGCATGCCGCATTTCCTCATGCTGTCGGCCGCGGCGATCTGCGGTTTCATTGCGTGGCGTCTCAAGGGCAGGGCCGATGCCGCGGGGGATGCCGTGCAGGTCCAGGAAATGCTCGCCAATCCGCAACCCTCCGCCGCGATCGAATGGGACGAGGTCAGCGATGCCGCGCCGCTCGGGCTCGAGCTGGGCTATGGGCTGGTCAGCTTGGTCGACGAGCGCAAGGGCGCGCCGCTGATGGGGCGCATCACCGGCATCCGCCGCCAGCTTTCGCGCGAGCTTGGCTTTGTCGTGCCGCTGGTGCGCGTGCGCGACAATCTCTCGCTCGCACCCAACAGCTACCGGATCACCGTCGCCGGCGCGGTGATGGGCGAAGACGAGATCTGGCCCGAGGATCTGCTCGCGCTCGACGGGGGTGACGTCGAATTCCATATCGAAGGACGTCCGGTGAAGGATCCGACCTTCGGGCTCGACGCGCTGTGGATCGGCGCGGAGCAGCGCAACGAGGCGATCGTCGCGGGCTATACCGTCGTCGACCCCGCGACCGTGATCGCGACGCACCTCAACCAGCTCGTGCTCAACCACGCCGCCGACCTTTTCGGGCTCGACGAGGCCGAGAACCTGCTCGCGGCACTCAAGGAAAGCGCGCCCCAGCTCGTCAGCGGGCTGACCCCGCAGCCGATGTCGCTCGCGGACATCACCGCGCTGTGCCGCGCGCTGCTCGGCGAGGGCGTGTCATTGAAAGACATCCGCCGCATAGCCGAAGCCATGGTCGACGCGATGCGCGAGAATCCCGACATGGCGATGCTCGAGGAGAGTGTCCGCAGCCGGATCGGGCCGATCATCATCCAGGGCATTGTCCCGATCAAGATGCCGCTCCCCGTCATCACGCTCGATGCCGAGCTCGAAGGTCTGCTGGCGCAGGCGATACGTTCGGGGCCCAATGCCGCGCATCCCTTCGATCCGGCGCTGTCGACGCGGATCATCGAATCGGTCACGCAGGCGGCGGCGCCGCTGGTAGGTGCTGCGCGGTCCTTTGCGATCGTCACCTCGCCGCTGGCGCGGCGCGCGCTGTCGAAGCTGCTGCGCCCGCACTTGCCCGACACGCCGGTGATCTCCTTCCTCGAAATTCCCGACGGCAAGCCCGTCGAGGTCGTCGCGGTCATCGGCCGCGACGCGCGCCCCGTCGCAATCGGCGAGGCGGTCCAGTGATGCTCGGATTGCACGCGATGGAGATGATTCATGTCGTCCGCTAGTCTCGCGGTTTCTTCCCCGGTCTATGGGCGCCGGCCCGCGCAGAAGGATGCGCAGGCGCTCATTCGCACGCATATGCCGCTGGTGCGCAAGATCGCCTGGCACGTGCATGGCCGTGTCGCATCGGCGATCGATATCGAGGATCTCGCACAGATCGGCATGGTCGCGCTGGTCGAGGCGGCCAACGCCTATGAGGATCGCGGCCATGCTTTCGGCACCTATGCCTCGATGCGCATCCGTGGCGCAATGATCGACAAGCTGCGCGCCCAGGCGAACATCTGCCGTTCGGCTATGGGCCGTCGGCGCGAGCTCTCCGCCGTCCGCGCGCGGATCGAGAACCAGCTCGGCCGTCATGCCGACGAGGCTGAGATGGCTGAGGCTATGGGCCTCGACGCCGCCGCCTATCGCGCGCTGGTCGACGGTTCGGAGACGACCATCCATGAATCGCTCGACGACATCTATTCGGATCATTCGATGTGGTTCGCCGATGTCGAGGAACGCGCCGACGACGCGCTGGAGCGCGAAACGCTGCGCGATGCGATCGAGCAGGGCATCAAGGGTCTTCCCGAGCGCGAGGCGATGATCCTCCAGCTCTATTTCGTCGAGGAACTGAACCTCGAGGAGATCGCGCAGGTTCTCGGCGTCTCGGGCGCGCGCGTCTGTCAGATCAAGAAGGCCGCGCTCGACAAGCTCCGCGCGCATCTCGCCGACTGGAACTGATCCGGCCCGAAGCCGGGAGGCCAAGTGAATGGGTGCGGACCTGCTCGGTCTGGTCCCAAGTTCCCAGAGTTGCAGGCAAAGAAAAAAGGCCCGTCGATCGGCGAGGCCTTTTGCGTTGTGCCAAATAAAACCCCCGGCGCCATGTGGGGCAGGCGCCGGGGGTGGGTGCCGCGCGGAAGGGACCAATCTCCCGCGAAGCTATGTCGTTCGCGCTTAGCGCAGCAGGCTCATCACGTTCTGGCCCGACTGGTTCGCCTGGGCGAGCATCGCAGTCGCGGCCTGCGAAAGGATCTGCGACTTGGCGAGGTTCGTCGTTTCCACCGAGAAATCGGTGTCCTCGATCCGCGAACGCGAATCTTCGAGGTTGGTCGAACGGTTGGTCAGGTTGTTGACCGTCGCGTCGAGGCGGTTCTGTACCGCACCCAGCGTGGCGCGGGCCGTCGTCACCGTGTCGATCGCGGTGTCGAGCGCGGTCATCGCGGTGCCGGCATTGGCGGCCGTGGTGACGTCGAGCGCGTTGACCGCGAGCGCCGCGGCGTTGAGATCGGTCAGCGTGATCGTCAGCGTCTCGCCCGACTTGGTGCCCGTCTGGATCGCAACCGAAGCGTTGGTGCCGTCGGTCAGCGCAACGCCGTTGAAGCTCGTGCGGTTGGCGACGTCGTCGATCTGCGAAATCAGCTCGCCGAACTCGGCGTCGAGGTTGGTGCGGTCGCCGGCGCTCAGCGTGCCGTTGGCGGCCTGCACTGCGAGTTCCTTCATGCGTTGGAGCATGTTGGAAACTTCGCCCATCGCGCCTTCCGCGGTCTGCGCCAGCGAGATGCCGTCGTTCGAGTTGCGGATCGCAGCGCTCAGGCCCTTGAGCTCGGCGCCCATGCGCGAAGTGACGGCGAGGCCGGCGGCGTCGTCCTTGGCCGAATTGATGCGCTTGCCGGTCGACAGGCGCTCCATGGCCGTGCTGAGATTCTTGTCGGCGACGCGCGAGGCGTTGTGAGCACGAAGAGCTGCGCCGTTGCTGTTGATGACAGTCATTGAATTCTTCCTTTCCCGCTTCCTTAAACCCGGCGGCCAGGCGGAGAAGCGTGGCAGCCACGATCGAATTAACGGCGGGGGTCAAACCGACTTAAGCGAAGAAAATATCGTCGGCTTTCCGACGGGCCGCGTGTCGGCTTTCCGTCATACCGACTCCCGCGCATGCACGTGTTCCCTTGAAATGGGCGGCGCTTCATCTGGCATGGTTATTGCAGCGTTATGTCCAGAAGGTGGTCGGGGGACCATCGTTTAGGGGGTTTCGTTTTCATGGCCATCGCGATCAGCGAACGCGCCGCAGAAGCAAGTCCGACGCTCGCCGCCTGGATGACAGCGGCGGGGCTCCCCTGTGCCGTGGCCGCGATCAACTTCCCCGACCGCAAACAGGGGCCGCGCATCCTTCACGCCGGCGAGATCGCCAAGGCGACCGTGCAGGACGTGCTGATCGAGTTTGAGCAGGGCGAACCGCTTTTCATGCCGTCGGTCAATGGGCACCCGGCACGGCTGCGCTTCGGCTTTGCCGACATGGTCTTCGGCCATGCGCTCGCGACCGAACTCGTCCGCCCGGCACATCGGCCCGCGACCGGCGAGCCCGAATCCGCACGCTTCCTCCAGCTCGCCGAGCGCGTCGCGGGAAGCGATGCCACCGTGCTGGTTCTCGGAGAGACGGGCACGGGCAAGGAGGGGTTGTCGCGTTTCATCCATGCCAGCTCCCCGCGCGCCGATGCGCCCTTCGTCGCTGTCAACTGCGCTGCGCTCCCCGATACGATGTTGGAAGCAATGCTCTTCGGCCACCAGAAGGGCGCGTTCACGGGTGCGGCCGGGTCGAACGAGGGTCTGTTCCGCGCAGCCGATGCCGGCACGCTGCTGCTCGACGAGATCGCCGAACTGCCGCTCAACCTTCAGGCCAAACTGCTGCGTGTTCTGCAGGAGGGCGAGGTGCTGCCCGTCGGTGCGACGCAGACCGTGCCCGTCAATGTGCGCGTCATTGCCGCCGCCAACCGCGACCTCGCCAATGAGGTCGCCGAGGGGCGCTTCCGCGCCGACCTCTACTGGCGGCTTAACGTCGTGCCGATGGCATTGAAGCCGCTGCATGCCCGCCGACTCGACATCCGCGCGATCGCCGCGGCGCTGTTCGTGCGTCATGCGCCCAAGCACGCGACCTTCCCCTGGCCGACCGCGGCGGCGCTCGATCGGCTGATGGCGCATGGCTGGCCGGGCAATGTCCGCGAGCTCGAGAATGTCATCCAGCGCGCGATCCTGCTGCACGACGGCGACCGGATCGAAGCGGGGGACCTCTCGATCGAACGCTCACCCTTTGGTGTTGCCGTCCCGACGCTGGTTCCCGCCGCCGAGGCCCCGGCTCCGATTGCGGGTCAGATGGTCGACATCACCCGCAAGATCCAGCGGCGCGCGATCCGCGAGGCGCTGGACGCAACCGGCGGCCATCGCGGCCGCGCTGCCGAGCGGCTCGGCATCAGTGAACGTACCCTTCGTTACCGCCTCGCTGAAATGCGGGCGGTGGCCTGACGTGGAGACGATGGAATGACCAAGGTGGATGCAGCCAGCGTGCTCGCGATGCGAAACGCGATCATCCAGCAGAATGCCTCGCTGCAAAAGGCGGCGGGCATGGCTCAGGGCGGTGCCGCGGGTGCGGCCAAGAGCGACTTTGCGGGTGCGCTGAAAGGCGCGCTCAACGAGGTCAACGAGCTTCAGGCCAAGTCTTCTGCGGCGACCGACGCCTATGAACGCGGCGAGACCGCCGATATCGCGAGCGTGATGATCGCGCGCGAAAAGGCGTCGCTTGGCTTCAACGCCACGCTCCAGGTCCGCAACAAGCTGCTGTCCGCGTACAAGGACATCATGAGCATGCCGGTCTGACATGAGCGAGCTCGTCCCCATGACCGACGCCGGCACCGTGCCCGCCCGTTCGATCGCAGCCCCGCGCGCCGCGGGCACCAGCCCTTTTGGCCCCGTGCTCACCCGCCTGCGCGAATTCACCGCGCAGCCCGCGGTCCAGAAGGCGATGCCGGGCATCATCATCGCCGGCGTGATCGGCCTTGCCGCGCTTGCATGGATGGCAATCGCGCAGCCGCCGCAGCGCGACCTGTTCAGCGGGCTCGCCGACACCGAAAAGGCGGCGGTGGTCGAGGCGCTGAAATCCTCGGGCATCGCCTACGACATCGACAATGCTACCGGCGCGCTGACCGTGTCGGAAGGTGACTATCATCAGGCCAAGATGCTCCTCGCATCGCAGGGGCTGCCCAAGAGTGCGCCCGATGGCGATGCGATGATCTCGTCGCTGCCGATGGGCGCGAGCCGCGCGGTCGAGGATCAGCGGCTGCGCTCGGCGCGCGAGGTCGATCTGGCGCGCACGATCGAGGCGATCGACGCGGTGCAGTCGGCGCGCGTCCATCTCGCGGTCGAGCAGCCGAGCGTGTTCCTGCGCGATCGCGCCCAGCCCGCGGCATCGGTGATGCTCCAGCTCAAGCCCGGCCGCAACCTGGCTGAAGGCCAGGTCCGCGCGATCACGCATCTCGTCGGTTCGTCGGTACCCGGCCTTGCGCCCGAGGGTGTCGCGGTGATCGACCAGAATGGCCGGTTGCTTTCCAAGGCGGGCGGAGATCCCGCCTCGGAAGCCTCGGATCGCCAGATCGACATCCAGCAGCGCATCGAAGGCCGCTATGTCGAGGCGCTGACGACATTGCTGACCCCGCTGGTGGGTGCGGGCAACTTCACCACTGAAGTTCACGCCGATGTTGATTTCGCCGAAGTACAGGCAACACGCGAAAGCTTCCCCCGCGAGACCGCCGCGGTACGCGAGGAGCGCGGGAGCTGGACCAAGGAAGGGGCGCCGGACGGCGCGGGGGGCATACCCGGTGCGCTCGCCAACACCCCGCCGCCAGCATCGCAGGTGCAGGCCGCACCAGGCGGCGCGATCGCGGCCCCTGTTGCCGCGGCAGCAGCGCCCGCACCGGGCCCTGACCGCACCACCGAGAACTACAACCGTACCTTCGAGCTTGGTCGCGAGATATCTGTCACCAAGCAGCCCGTCGGAAGCGTCCGTCGCCTGTCGGTAGCGGTCGCGCTCAAGAATCCCGAGGGCGCGAAGCCGCGCTCGAAGACCGAGGTCGCGGCGATCGAGCAACTCGTGAAGGGCGCGGTTGGCTTCGATCAGGCGCGGGGCGATCAGCTCGCGATCACCGCCCGCAGCTTCGCGCCCGTCGAGGTGCTGACGACGAGCTGGTGGCAGGCCGATTGGGTTGGCACGACCGCACGCAATCTGACCGCACTGGTAGCGGTTCTGCTGCTCGTCTTCGGCTTGGGCCGCCCGATGCTCAAGCGTCGCGCCGACGCCGCTGCCGAGCACGCGAAGCGGATGGCCGAGAACAAGCACGCGATGAAGGGCGAACTTGCAAACGCACTCGCCACGCACGCCTCGGGCAATCCGGGCGCCGAAGTGACGCTCGACATGATTGAGGCGGCGCCGGGCTATGCCGCGCGCGCCGAACTGATCCGCAGCTTCGTCCGCCAGGACCCCGCGCGCGCGGCGCTCGTGGTCCGCGATCTGATCCGGTCCGACATGCCGCAATCGGAGGCGCGCAATGCTTGAGGAAACCGTGACCGAAATCGCCGAGATCCAGGGCTCGGAGGCTGCTGCGATCCTGCTGATGCTGCTCGACGAGGTCGAGGCGGCCGAGGTGCTCGGCCGGCTCGAGCCTGAAGAGGTCAAGCAGCTCGGCGGTGCGATGTTCGGTGTCGCCGATGTCACCGAAGGGCAGGTCAACGGCGTTCTCGACCAGTTCGTTCGGCGCGCGCGCGAACGCACCACCATCGGCTTCGGGGCGGACCAGCAGATCCGTTCGATGATGGAGCGCGCGCTCGGGCCCGACCGTGCTGACAAGGTGCTTGCACGGATCACGCCGCCGCAGCGCTCGGCGACGCTCGATGCGCTCAAATGGATGGACGCCTCGACGATCGCGGCGCTCGTCGAGAACGAGCATCCGCAGATCGCGGCGCTCGCGATCGCGCATCTCGATCCGGCCGTCGCCGCCGAGGTGCTGCAGCTGCTTGACGAGGAGAAGCAGGCCGACGTCGTCTATCGCGTCGCCACGCTCCGCCCCGTCACCGCCGAAGCGCTCGAGGAGCTCGAACGGATCCTGCTGCGCCAGGTGACGAGCCCGGGGCAGGGTGTCACCACGCGCCGCGGCGGCACGACCGAGGCCGCCAAGGTGCTCAACAACACCAAGTCGGGTGCGGACCAGCGCATCATCCGCACGCTCACCAAGCTCGACAAGACGCTGGCGCGCGCGATCGAGGACGAGATGTTCGTCTTCGACAACTTGATGGAGGTGGAGGAGAAGAGCCTCGGCACGCTGCTCCGCTCGGTCGAAAGCGAAACGCTGGTGCTCGCGCTCAAGGGCGCCGACGAGCGGCTGCGGGCCAAGATGCTCGGCTGCATGTCGAGCCGTGCCGCGCAGACAATCCAGGACGAGATCGCCGATCGGGGTCCGACGCGCCTTACCGAAGTGCAGGAAGCGCAGCGCGAGGTGCTGACCATTGCCCGCCGCCTTGCCGAAGCCGGTACGATCATGCTCGCCGGAAAGGGCGACGACTATGTCTGATATTCCTGCCGACCTCTGGAATGCCATCGAGCGACGCGGGACCGGGGGCTTCGCGCCCGCCGGTTTCGCGCCCGCCGTCGAGGCGCGTTTCGTGCCCTGGCACGACAAATATTCGGAGCCCGCCGCTGCTCCCGAGGAGGGCGACGGCGCCGAGGAGCCCGCGCTTGTCGATACTGTCCGGCTTCAGGCGGAAGCGTTCAGCGAGGGCTTCAACGAGGGGCGTCGAACCGTGGAGATGGAGGTCGCTGCGGAGCGGCAGGCAATTGCGCGGTTCGCGGAGACGCTCGAGCAATATCGTCCCGAACCACCGCAGATGCTTGCCGAGATGCTCGCGGAAACCGTCGACCGTCTGGTGCGCCAGATCGTCGGCGAAGTTGTGATCGACCGCGCGATGCTCGAAATGCGCGTCGATCACGTCGCGGCGATCATCGCCGATACGGCAGCGCCCGCGCGGATGCGGCTGCACCCCGACGATCTCGAACGGCTCGGCGGCGCGCGCCTCGAACTCGACATGGTCGCCGATCCGTCGCTCATCCCGGGCAGCGTGATCGTCGAGACCGCCAGTGGTTGGATCGAGGACGGTCCGGAAGTCGGCATAGAGAAGCTTCGGCTCGCGCTCGAAAGGATGAGCGTACCCCAATGACCGGAGCACTCGCCCTGCACGCCAAAAAGCTGCTCGACGGGATAGACGTCGCCTCGCTCGGTCCGCGCCGGGTTGGGCGGCTCGTCGCGTTCGACGGGCTGATGCTCGAGGCGACGGGTTTCGGCCAGCCGATCGGTTCCGCGGCGCGGATCATCGATGCCGATGGCGAGCCGGTTCGCGCGGAGGTGGTGGGCTTTCGCGGCGATCGCGCGCTGCTGATGGCGCTCGACAGCGATCGTTCGCACGTTTGCGGCGCGCGTGTAGAGCCTGATGGGCTGGGTGGATCGGCGCAGGTCGGCGAAGCGCTGCTCGGCCGTGTCGTCGATGCCTTTGGCGATCCGCTCGACGGACTTGGCCCCGTCGGCGCAACGCATCGCTGGCCGCTTGCGGGCAGGCTCGGCAATCCGCTCAACCGCGCGCGCGTCACGCAATCTTTCGACTTGGGCGTGCGCAGTATCAACGCGCTGCTGACCGCGGGCGTCGGCCAGCGCATCGCGCTGATCGCAGGCTCGGGTGTCGGCAAGTCGGTGCTGATGGGCCAGATGATCGCGGGCGCCGAAGCCGACGTGGTTGTGGTCGGGCTGGTTGGCGAGCGCAGCCGCGAGGTTACCGACTTTATCGAAACCAAGCTGTCGGGACCGATCCGCAAGAAGAGCGTTGTCGTCGCGGTTCCCGCAGACCATCCCCCGGTGCTGCGCCTGCGCGCCGCGATGCGCGCGACGGCGATCGCCGAATATTTCCGCGCGCAGGGCCTCAAGGTCCTGCTGATGATCGACAGCCTCACCCGCGTGGCGCATGCGCAGCGCGAAATCGGACTATCACTCGGCGAGCCGCCGACGATGAAGGGCTATCCCCCCTCGGCGCTCGCGCTGATCCCACGGCTCGTCGAGCGTGCGGGCGTCGACGCACGCACCGGCGGCTCGATCACCTCGGTCTATACCGTGCTCGCCGACGGCGACGATCTCGACGATCCGATCGTCGATACCGCGCGCGCGATCGTCGACGGGCACTTCGTGCTGTCGCGCTCGCTCGCTGAACAGGGTGTCTTTCCGGCGCTCGATATCGGCCGGTCGCTCAGCCGCGTGATGACCGACATCGTCACCGATGACCATCGCGCCGCTGCCGCTGCGTTTCGCCGGCTCTGGTCGGTCTATGAGGAGAACCGCGACCTTGTGCTGATGGGCGCGTACAAGGACGGCAGCGATCCAGCGATCGACGAGGCGATCATGCGCCGCGGCGAGATCCTCGGCTTCCTCAAACAGGGACAGAAGGCGCGTGTCGACTTCGCCTCCGCCGAGGTCGAACTGATCGAAAGGTTCGCGCCATGAAGCAGGTGGTCAAACGCCGCACGCGGATCGTCCGTGTCCGTCGCGCGCAGCATCTCCAGGCATCGGCGCAGGCGCAGATGGCCGAGAATCGCGTGATTACGCTGGAGAGTCAGGCGGGGCATCTGGTCCGACTGGCGAGCAGCCTCGACGCGACGCCGGGTGAGGCGACGGGCGCGACGCTCGCCAATGCGGGTGAATTGGCGCAGCGGTTGCGCGCCGCGCGCGACGGCCTGACCGACGCGATTGTGGGCGCACGGGCGACCGCGCTCGAGCGCTCGGCGCGACGGATCGAGGCGCGCATCAGGCAGGAGAGCGCCGAAAGGCTCGATCAGCGCGCGCGCGCGGCGCTCGCCGAATATCTCGAACGTAAGAGCAATGTCCCGGTGCGCCGCCGCCCGCGCATCGATGAAGGAGACGCATGATGACGGTCCTTGCCGGGCTCAACCTAGACACCGCGCTTGCGTCGCAGCCCGGAATGGCCGCGGGCATGGATGCCGGCGTAGCCGCGGGCTTTGTCGATATTCTCGCCTCGCTCGATCCGGTCAGCGTGGCAGCCCCGGCGCCCGTCGATGCGGTTGCACCGATGCTGGCCGGCACCGTATCGGTCGTGCCCACGATCGAGCCGGCGACCGACGAGCTCGCGACTGATGCCGCCGACGCCGGGAAGCCGATCGACCAGCCGATCGACACTATCGTCGTGCCACCCTTCGTGGCGCCGCCGATCGCGATCGGCGTGACCAGCGCTGCCCCGATTGTTGCGCCGCATGCAGTCGTCGCTGAGCAAAATCGTCCGGTCGCGATATCGGTAGGTGCGCCGCAGGTCTCGACGATCCCGCTCGCCACCGCGCCCGAGCTATCGATGCCCACCGAAGCCGGCGTCGCCGATATACCGGCCGGCGCCGACATTGTACCGCCGAAAGGGCAGGCGCAGCGTCCCGATCCGCTGACCGCGCTTCTCGCGCCGCTGGTCGAGGCGCGCGAAACGGTCGTGGCCCCGGCCAAGGCGGCGAGCCTCGTATCGATCGCTACGGCCATGTTGGAGGGCAGCGATCCGCGCATCGAAATGCCGGTCATTCCTGTCCAGTCCGCCCCCACGGCCGTGCCCTTGCTGTCGCCGCCGCCGCCGCTGGCGGTCGCCGATATGGCGACGGCCGTCGACACAGCGCCCGATACCGCGCGCCAGCTTGGTGAGCAGGCCGTGGCCGCACGGCTCGACATCGCCAATGAGGCGCAGATGATCGACCGGCTGGCGCGCGACATCGCGCAGCTTTCAAGCCATGAGGGGCGGCTCAGGTTCCAGCTCAATCCCGAGCATCTGGGCACGCTCCATGTCGAGGTCGAACAGCGCGCCGAGGGCGTGTCGCTGCGCTTCGGCACCGAGACCGAGGGCGCGCGTCAGGTGATCGCCGACGCCCAGCACCGGCTGGTGAGCGAGGCGCGCGCACAGGGGATGCGCATCGCCGAGACGCATGTCGATCTCGGCAGCCAGTATCAGCAGGGCAATGGCCGCGACCAGCAGGCGCGGCAGCCCATCGTCATCACGCGGGGCGATGCGCCCGAGGTCAACGTCGAGCCGAATTCCGCCCCGCGCGGTGGCGCAGACCGCTTCGCCTGAAAGGGAACAGAGTCATGAGTAATAACACCGCTGCCGCGGCGCCCGTGAAAAAGGGCGGATTGAAGAAGATGCTGTTTATTGTGCTGGGAGCGATCGTCCTCGTCGGCGGCGGCGCGGGCGGCGCGATGTACGCGATGCAGACCGGGCTGATCGGCGGCAGCAAGGCCGAGGATCCGCATGCCGACAAGCCCCAGATCGCCAAGCGCGAGGACGGCAGCCGCGAGGCGACCTATTTCGAGATCGAGAAGAACTTCACCGCCAATCTTGCCGATGCAGACGGCTTCATGCAGCTCTCGCTGGGCGTCTCGACCTATTATGACAGCCGCGTGCTCGACAATATCAAGCGCCACGAGCTGCCGATCCGCTCAGCGGTGCTGATGACGCTCGCCGACCAGTCGGTCGACGTGATCTCGACGCCCCAAGGCAAGAAACAGCTCCAGACATCGCTGAAGGACACGATCAATCGCGTGCTCCAGGAGAAAGAGGGCTTTGGCGGCGTCGACAATGTCTATTTCACGAGCTTCGTCATCCAATGAGCCGCCCCAAGAAACCCGCGGCCGGCGTCATCGACACCTCCGAAACAGGGGCACCGGAGGCTGCGATGCCCCATGCCTTTGGCACCAGCGACGATCGTTCGACTGCGTGGCTGTCCGGTCTGGAGCGCATCGGCGAGCGGCTTGCGCGTCGCATCCGCACGCTCGTCGAGCCCCTGATGCAGACGCGCATGCAGGTCACGGCGGCACAGATCGAGGTCCGCCGTTTCGAGGACTGGCAGGCGACGCTCCCCGATTTTCTCAGCCTCAGCCTCTACCGGTTTCGCCCGCTCAAGGGCACGATGCTCGTCATCCTCGAGCCCGATTTCGTCGCGTGTGCGGTCGATATCTTCTATGGCGGATCGGGCGACGTCCGCCCCGGACGCGCACGCGAGTTCACGCAGTCCGAGGAGCGGCTGATCGCACGCTTCGCCGATGGCGTGATCGAGCGGCTCGGCGAGGCATGGACCGAGGTCGCGAGCCTCGCGCCTGCGCTCGCCTCGCGCGAGACCAACATAGCCTATGCGAACGTTTTCCGCCCTGGTGAAAGTGTGGCGGTGCAGCGCCTCGTGCTGACGCCCGCGCAGGGCAAGTCCGCGACGATCAGCGTCGTCTATCCCGTCGCGGCACTTCGCATGCTCGACACCCAGCTCAGCGCGCGCGTTCATGACGATGCCGGTCCCGCCGACGAGGTATGGCGTGCGCGGATGGCGCATGCGCTCCAGCAGGTGCGGCTGCCGGTCCGGTCGGTGCTCGCGCGCCCCGAACTGACGCTGGCGCAGGTGCTCGAAATGAAGCCCGGCGACATCATCCCCGTCGTGCTTCCCCCACGCGTTCCGCTCATCGTCGCGCGCAAGCGGCTGGCGATGGGCACCATCGGCGAAAAGGACGGCCATGCCGCGCTGATGATCGACCAAATCGAGAAAGGTGCATTTGAATGAGCGACATGACCGAAGCGCCCGCACAGGGCGAAACCGAGATCGGCCCGACGAGCGCCAATTTCCGCCTGCTGGCCGACGTGCCGCTGCGGCTTTCAGTCGAGGTGGGCAGCACCTCGCTGCCGCTCGCCGAGCTGCTCGAGCTTGCCGAAGGCAGTGTCGTCGAACTCAATCGACAGTCGAACGAGCTGCTCGACATCATGGTCAACGGCACGCTGATCGCGAAGGGCGAGGTGGTACAGGTCAATGGCCGGTTCGGAATCCGCGTAGTCGATGTCGTCGCGCGCGATGCGCGCATGGCGGGGATCGAGCGCCGCACATGATGACCGCCTATATCCTGCGCCTGCTGATCCTGCTCCCGCTCGTCGCGGGGCTCGCCTTTGGCGCGCTCTGGCTGTGGCGCCGCGTCGGGCCGGACATGGCGATCGGCAAGCGCGAGAAGCTGGTGAAGCTGGTCGACGTATTGCCGATGGGCGCCACCGGCCGGCTCGCTGTGGTCGAGTTCGCCGACCGGCACCTGCTCGTCTCGGTAGCGCGTGGGCGGATCGAACTGCTCGCCGACAGCAAGGCGCCGGAGGCGAAGGATGCGTAAACGCGTTGTCGCCGCGGCATTCGTGCTCGGCGCCGGATTGCTGGTCGCAGCACCCGCCTTCGCACAGCCGGGTGCGCTCGACCGCGCGGTGAACACGATTGCGGGCGACGGACGTCCGCTGTCGCTGTCACTCCAGATCCTTGTCCTGATGAGCCTGCTGACGGTGCTGCCGTCGCTGATCCTCATGATGACGAGCTTCACGCGCATCATCATCGTGCTCTCGATCCTGCGACAGGCGCTCGGGCTGCAGCAGACCCCGCCCAATCAGGTGCTCGTGGGTCTGGCGCTGTTCCTCTCGATCTTCGTGATGCGTCCCGCGATCGACCAGATCAACGCGACTGCCTACGCCCCCTATGGCGACGGCCAGATCAGTATCGAGGAGGCGGTGAAACGTTCGGGCACGGTGCTCCACGGCTTCATGATCAAACAGACGCGCGAGACCGACCTCAAACTCTTCGCCGATCTGGCGGAGGCACCAAAATTCGCCACGCCTGCCGATGTGCCCTTTTCTATCCTGCTCCCTGCCTTCGTGACGAGCGAACTCAAGACCGCGTTCCAGATCGGCTTCCTGATCTTCCTGCCATTCCTGATCATCGATCTTGTCGTCGCAAGCACGCTGATGGCGCTGGGCATGATGATGCTGTCGCCGACGATCATCTCGATGCCGTTCAAGTTGCTGCTGTTCGTCCTCGTCGACGGCTGGGCGCTGACGATGGGATCGCTCGCCGCATCGTTCGCGGGGGGATAGCGTGGCCGGAAACTACATCTGTCCCTCCATTGTCATTGCCGCGAAAGCGGGAATCCAGGAACACGGAATTGTCCGGAAAGGACTGCGCTCATGGATTCCCGCTTTCGCGGGAATGACACCTGGTGTGGGCCTAGAAAGCTTCGCCGATGGCAGACGCTGATTATTTCATCGGTGTCGCGCAGCAGGCGCTGTGGATTCTCGCGCTCGCCAGCGCGCCGATCCTGATTCCCGCGCTTGCCGCGGGCCTGATCCTTGGCATGATCCAGGCCGCGACATCGATCAACGAGGCGACGTTGAGCTTCGTCCCCAAGCTGATCATCGTCGCGATCGCGCTCGCGATCTTCGGCGGCTCGATCCTGCTGTTGCTCGCCGATTTCACGCGCGAGATCTTCGCGCGCATCCCGGATCTGGTCCGCTGATGCCCGAGGGGTTTGCAGGGCTCGAGGCGCAGCTCTGGGTCTGGCTGGTCGCGATGATCCGCCCCGGTGCCGCATTCGTCGTCGCCCCCGTCTTCGGCGCGCCCTATGTGCCGTTGCAGTTGCGCATGGTGGTTTCGCTCGCGCTCGGCATGGCCGCGCTCCAGGCCAATCCAGTTGTGTTGCCCGAAGGCGGGCTGGTCACGATCGCGGGGTTCATGCTGGTGCTCGGCGAAGTGCTTGCGGGGCTCGCGATCGGCTTTGCGGTGCAGATCGGCTTTGCCGCGGCGATGCTCGCGGGCGAGACCGTCGGCAACGTGATGGGTTTTGGCTTCGCGGGGATGGTCGACCCTGCGAGTGGCCAGTCCTCGCCCGCGATCGGCCAGTTCCTGTCGCTGCTCACCACCTTTCTGTTCCTTGCGATCGGCGGGCATCTGATGCTCGCAACGATCATCGTCGAAAGCTATCGCGCGCTGCCGCCGGGCGACGCCTTCATGTCGGCCGACAGCATCAACGGGCTCGTGCTGTTCGGGGGCGAGCTGTTCGCGGCCGGCCTGGCTATCGCGCTGCCCGTCGGCTTCGCGCTGGTCATCGTCCAGCTCGTCATGGCGATGCTCGCGCGTTCGGCGCCTTCGCTCAACCTGTTCGCGGTCGGCCTGCCCGCGACACTGCTCGCCGGCCTCGTCCTGATGGCGATGGCGCTGCCCGTGATGGGAGAGGCGATTACCCTGTCGCTGCAGAACGGGCTTGCCATGGCACGGCAGCTGGCGGGACGGTAAGGCATGGCCGACACGCCCGACAACGACCAGAAGACAGAGGCGCCGACCGACAAGCGGCGGCGCGATGCGATGGAGAAGGGCGACGTCCTTCAGTCGCGCGAACTGGGCACCGCGCTCGTCATCTGGGCGGGCGTGGCGTGGCTGGTGCTGGCAGGGCCCTGGATCATGGAGGCGCTGGGCGAGATGCTGGCGGCGTCGCTGCGCTTCGACAATGGCGATGTCCGCAACTTCGATCCGTGGGCGCGCTTCGTCGACCTGATCGCGATCATCCTGCTGCCCCTGGGCGCGCTGATGGGGATCGCCTTCCTTGCGACTATCGTAGCGCCCGCCTTGCTCGGATCGCTCGGCTTTCGCGCGAGCGCCTTCGGGTTCAAGGGCGAGAAGCTCAACCCGATCAGCGGGATCAAGCGCATCTTCGGGCTCAACGGACTGATCGAGCTGGTCAAGTCGCTCGCCAAGGTGGTCCTGCTCGGCTGGGCAGGCTGGTGGCTGATCAGCAGCTATGCCAGCCAGATGATGGCACTGGGCAGCCAGGACATCCGCGCTGCGATCGGCGATCTGGGCGGCACCTTCGTCATCGCGGTGGTCGTCATGGCGGGCATGCTCGGGCTGATCGCGCTGGTCGACGTGCCCGCACAGTTCTTTCAGCGGATGCAGCGGCTGCGCATGACCAAGCAGGAAATCAAGGACGAGCACAAGCAAACCGAAGGTTCGCCCGAACTGAAGGCCGCGATCCGGCGCAAGCAGCACGAGGTGCTGCGCGGATCGGCGCGCACCGCGGTCGCCGAATCGACCGTCGTGTTGACCAACCCCACGCATTTCGCGGTCGCGCTGCGCTACCGCCCCGGATATGACTCGGCCCCGGTTGTCGTCGCGCGCGGACGTGGCGCCACCGCGGCCGCAATCCGCGAACTGGCCGCCGAGAGCAAGATTCCCGTGCTGTCCTACCCGCAGCTGACGCGCGCCATCTATTATACGGTTCAGACCGGACATGCCGTCCGCGAGGATCTGTACATTGCGGTGGCGACCGTCCTGGCCTTTGTCTTCAACCTCGACGCTGCAATGGCGCAGGGTATCGCGCAGCCAGATGTCGAGGTCCCTGAAAACGCACGTTTCGACGAGGACGGACGAATCCAGCCTTAAGGTCGCGCACGTCGCGCCGTTTCTCCAGTCCGGACAAGAACCGGTTCGGAGTGGCTATGGCTGAGCGATCACGTTCCGCGCGACTGAGTGAGATCTGCGCGCCGTGGCTCGTCCCCGGGCTTGCGCTTTCGGCGGCCAGCGCGGTGCCGCTCTCGACCCCCGCGGCAAGCGTCGGCGAGGGGCGTGCGCGCAGCAATGCCAAGGTCAGCGCCGAAATACGCGAAGCCGCGCGGATCAATGTGCCGGGGCCGGGCGACGGGCGCGCCGGAGGGCAGCGCGACATGCCTGCGGCCGTGCAGCGTCCCTGCCGACCGGGGGACGCGCGCGAAGGCGCCATCTGCACGCTGCACGTCATCGATCTGCCGTGACTTAAGGCGGGGCTGGCGGTGCCGTTATTCCTGATGAGCAACAGGATAGCGCCATGGTCACCTCAATCACTTCAAGCATGGGTCTCGGCGCGGGTTTCGATACCGCGCAGCTGATCGAGGATCTTGCGGCCGCGCAGCGCGGCCCCAAGGAAGCGCAGATCAAGGCGCGCGAGGCCGCCAATGCTGCGCAGATTTCGACGATCGGCAGCCTGGCGGGCGCGATCGACAGCTTTGCGACCTCGCTCAAGACGCTGATCGGCGGCGGGTCGCTCTACACCCAGCCCACGACGTCGGACGCGAGCATCGTCGGCGTCACCGCCAAGGCGGGCTATTCGCTCGGCAGCCTCTCGGCACAGATCGAGGTCGTCCAGATCGCGACCGCACAGTCGCTCGCCTCGGCCCATATCGCCGATCCGGCGGCGGCAATCGGGCAGGGCAAGCTGACGCTGACCACGGGCAAGGGCAGCTTCGAGGTCACGATCGGCGCGGCCAATGACAGCCTCAACGGTCTCGCTGCCGCGATCAACGACGCCACGGCCGGCGTCACGGCTTCGGTGGTGAAGGACAGCCTCGGTTCGCGCCTCGTGATCCGCGGGGGCAATGGAGCCGTCAACGCCTTCACGCTGGTGCCCCAGGCGGGTGCCGATCCCGCGCTTGCAGCCTATCGCTGGGATGGCAATGCCGGCGGCATGACGCGCGCGCAACAGGCGCGCGACGCGATCGTGAAGCTCGACGGCGTCGAGATCCGCCGCGACACCAACACCTTCTCGGACGTGCTCGAGGGTGTGAAGATCGACCTCAAGAAGACCGCACCCGGTCAGGTCGTGACGATCGGCGCGCAGCGTCCGACCGAGAATCTGCGTCAGGCGGTGCTCGATTTCGCGGCCGCCTATAACGAGCTGGAGACGATGCTCGACGATGCTTCGGCCGGCGGGCTCGAGGGCGCGACGGCGGGACCGCTGCGCGGCAGCGCGGCGGTGCGCGACATGCGTGCGCAGCTTGCCGCGCTGACGTCGATGGAGCTGCGTGACGGCGAGGGCCCCGTACGACTGACCGAACTGGGCGTCAGCACGCAGCGCGACGGGTCGCTGATGGTCAATACCGCAAAGCTCGACGCCGTTCTCTCCGCCAGCCCGGACGCCGTGGAGGCGATGTTCAATCCTCCGCTCGGCAGCACTAACAAGGGGCTGGGCGGTGCGATGCAGGAGGTGCGCGACACGCTGCGCAAATCGAGCTCAGGCCTCGCCACCGCCGAAGTGCGGCTGAAGGAAGAGGCCGGCCGCATTGCCGATGATCGGGAGAAGATGGAAGCGCGCGCCGACGCGTATCGCGCACGGCTGGTGAGCACCTTCACCGCGATGGATACGCGCGTGGCCGCATACAAGGCGACGCAATCCTATCTCGACCAGCAGATCAAGATGTGGACGCGCAGCAACGACTGACCGTCTTAGACCTTGATCGTTTCAGGCTGAAACAGCCTGAAACGTGAATCAAGGTCTCAACAGTTTGAATAGAGCCTGATTCACGCTTTCGGTGGAAGCGCACAGCGCTTCCACCTCAACCGATCAGGCTCTCGGACCAGATAAAGAAGGAAGCGGATGATGTTTCGTGCGGCGGCCAGACCCGTGGGTGCTTCAGCGCAATATGGGCAGATCGATCTCGATGCGCGCATCGCCAGTGCCTCGCCGCACGGGCTGGTGTCGATCCTGTTCGAAGAACTGCTGCGCGCCATGGTCACGATGCGCAAGAGCGTGCATCCGCATCGTCGCTCGGAGGCGCTTTCGCGTGCGCTCTCGATCCTTCAGTCGCTCAACGACTCGCTCAATTTCGACGGGGGCGGACAGATCGCGGCAAGCCTGTCGGCCATCTACGGCGAGGCACGCCGATTGCTGCTCAAGGCCATGCGCGATCAGGATTTCGGGGCCGTGGCCGATGCCGAGGCGATGATCTCCGAAATCGCGCAATCCTGGTCCGCGATCGGCGAAGGCGCCGCGGTCAGCTCGTGACGCGGCTGACGCCGTATTTCTGCATCTTTTCGATCAACGTGGTGCGCTGAAGCGACAGCAACCGCGCCGCGTCGGCAACCACACCGCGCGAGGCCTGGAGCGCCTCGACGATGTGGCGATATTCGAACTCGGCGACGAGCGACTTGAGGTCGATCGGCTGGCCGGGGACGATCGCGGCGGCCGTAAAGGGCAGTTCGCCCTGCGGGGGCGCGGCGGCCTCTGCGATGTCGGTTGGCCTGGTCTTGTCGCGCTCGGGCGTACGGCGGCGCGGCTGGCCGCGGGTGAGCAGCATGTCGACTTCCTCGCCCGAAAGCTCCTTGCCGGGGAAGACGATCGACGCGCGCTCGACGAAGTTCCTGAGCTCGCGGACATTGCCGGGCCAGCGATAGGCCTGGAGCCGCATCATCGCGTCGTGTGACAGGCTCAGCGGCCGGCGCCGCTCGGTCGACAGTGCGATGAAATGCGCTATCAGCGGCGCGATGTCCTCGGGGCGTTCATTGAGTGCGGGCAGGTGGATCGGGAAGACAGCGAGCCGGTAGAACAGGTCTTCGCGAAAACTGCCATTGTCGATCGCGGCTTCGATGTTGCGGTGCGTTGCCGAGATGATCCGCGTGTCGATCGGAATGGGGGTACGGCCACCGATGCGCGTGATCGCGCGCTCCTCGATGACGCGGAGCAGCTTGACCTGCATGTTCGCGGGCATGTCACCGATCTCGTCGAGGAAGAGCGAGCCGCCATTGGCGTCCTCGAAACGGCCGCGCATCTGCGAGACCGCGCCGGTGAAGGAGCCGCGTTCATGGCCGAACAGCTCGGATTCGAGCAACTCGCTCGGGATCGCGCCGCAATTGACCGCGACGAGATCGCCCGCGGTGCGGCGGCTCTCGAGATGAATGGCGCGCGCGACCATTTCCTTGCCGCTGCCCGAGGGCCCGGTGATGAGCACCGACGCGCTGGTCGGAGCAACCTGTCGAACGAGTTCGCGGATCGAGCAGATGGCGGCGCTGGCGCCGACCAGAAGTGTCTCGACCGAACCGACCGCGCCCGGACGCGGCTGCCACGCGACCGTCACCGGAAACCGCTGTCAAAATGGACGAAAAATGATGGTCTTTGTACGGACAACATACGCATTGTGCCCACGCCCCCCAAGCGTTCACGCTATCGATAACCGCTGGAGACAAAGCGCGAAATTCCAATCGCTGCCGTTTTGACAGATTTATCGATTCATTTCGCGGGTGTTTCGTTAACCGCTTGTGCGCATCGCGCCGTGAATTACGTCCGCGGGGCAGGGCAATTGGTTAACGACACTGCGGCGGGTCACAGAAATCGGCGCCGATCTGAGAATGACCGCACTCTCACGCGCGTCGCGCTGACATCGCGGGATCGCGCTCAGATGCTTTCCCAATGTCCCAGAAGCGCCGAAAGCGTGCGATGCCCTTCGGGTGTGACCGCCAATATCGTGCGCCTGGCATCGACCGCGTCGCGCGTCCGAACGGCAAAGCCGTCGCGGACCAGAACCGCGATCCAGCGCAGCGCGGTCGAGGTCGGGGTGTGCGACGCGATGCACGCGTCGTTGACATAGACGGTGCGCCCTTCGGCTTCGGCGACGTAGAGATCGAGCAGGATGTTGAGCGCGGGCTCGTCGAAATAGCTCGCCGGAAGATATTTCCGCTGGATCTCGCGCATCCTGATCGCCGCCTTGGCGACGCGCAGCAGCTGCGCAGCGTCGGGCTCGGCATTGCTGTCGTCATTGTCGGGAAGCATGTCGGGCTGGGTGCCTGCCTCGAGCCGCCGCAGGATCGTCAGCATTTCGTCCAAAGTCGATTCGAGCGGCAGAGCCGAACGCGAGTCCTTGAATTGCACCACAATTTTTCCAGTCTTGCGAACGAACCCGGGTGAGCAATATCGCCGCGCGCGACGGTTTCAAACCCCGAAACACTCCACTGCGATAAATTGACCCTCCCCGTGTGGCCGGGTTCGGGGCTGTCGGACATCACGGCGCGTCGCCTTGCCAAAAAAAGGCCCGGCTCGAGAGCCGGGCCAGTGAGGACCCCGGCTTGTGACCGGCGTCCTTCGGGTCGCGACTTCGATATGCAGCATCATGACGTCAGTTTTGGTGATCTCGATCACATTCCCGAAAAAAATCAGCCTCGGGATGTTCAGAACCACGCGCGCACGCCCAGAACCAGGCTGGTCGCCTCCACGTCCTCGCCCGCCACGCGCGCGAAGTCTGCCGTATCGCCGATGCCGCGTTCCCATAGCACGCCGATATAGGGTGCGAATTCACGCGCGATCTCGTAGCGCAGCCGCAGCCCCAGCTCGATCGTGCTGAGCCCTGAACCAATCCCGTTCTCGGGTACGTCCTGCGCCGCGAAATCGAGTTCGGCGCTGGGCTGCAGGATCAGCCGCTGGGTCAAGCGCTGGTCGTAGGAGCCTTCGAACCGTGCGAGTACATCGCCTTTGTCCGACGAACAGCGCACCCTCGACCTCGAACCAATAGGGCGCGAGCCCCTCGAAGCCGATCGTCGCATAGGTCCGCGAGGGATTGGGCTCAATATCGTGGCGCAGGCCCGCTTGCAGGTTGAAATAGGGACCGATCGCGCGGCTGTAGAGCGCCTGGACCTCGGCCTGCTCGGCGGTTTCGCCGGATGCGCCTTCGCCCTCAGACTTCACGACGAGCCGGTTGATGTCGCCGCCGATCCACGCCTCGGCATCCCAGTGGAAACCGTCCTTGCCGTCCTTGAGCCGATATTCGGCCCGGTCGATCATGAGTTGGGAAAGGGTCCCGCCGCCATGTTCGCGGCGCAACTGGTCGCGCGCGGTGGACATCGCTGACTCGCCCCAGACGCGGTCGGCGAAATTCGCCACGGGCGCGGCAGGTGCCGGCGCGTCGCCCGGTGGCAGCGCGGTGCCGCCGTCGCCGTGGCCGGGCATCTGCTGCGCCGGCGTTTCGGTGGCGGGCATGGCGTGCCCGGCATGGGGATCGGGGGGTGGCGCTTCCTTTGGTGGGGGTTCGGGCGTGCAATGCCCCATCGCGGCGTGTTCCGGGGTGCAGCCCGACTGCGCCGCGGCGGGGGTGGAGACGGCGAACAATACGCTGCCCGTCACCAGGAGAAGCGTCGACTTCATCCGCCCTCTCCGCTGCGCGGGCGGACGGTGACGACCTGCATCATGCCCGCATGCATGTGATAGAGCATGTGGCAGTGGAACGCCCAGTCGCCCTCGGCATCGGTGGTGACGTCGAAGGTGACCTTGCCGCCGGGCTGGACCTGCACCGTGTGCTTGCGCGGCGCATATTCGCCATGCCCTGTCACCAGTTCGAAGAAATGGCCGTGCAGGTGGATGGGGTGCCCCATCATCGTGTCGTTGACGAGCGTCACGCGTACCCGCTCGTCCTTGACGAAGGGGATCGGATCCTTGACCTCGCTCAGCTTCTCGCCGTCGAACGCCCACATATAGCGCTCCATATTGCCGGTGAGGTGGATCTCGATCGCGCGCTCGGGGGCGCGGATATCGGGGTTGCGGTCGACCGCAACCAGATCGCGATAGACGAGCACCCTGTGCCCGACATCCTCGAGCCCCTGTCCGGGTTCGCCCGTGCGGTCGACGGGCATCGGCGAGATCGACTGGACCGTGGGCGTGTCCTTGACCGTCGGGGCAAGCGACATGTCACGCATCGAATGCTTCATCGCACCCGATGCCTGATCCATGTCTCCGTGGGTGGCGTTGCCGGCGGCGGGCGTGCAATGCCCCATGGCGGCGTGTTCGGGTGCGCAGTCGGGCGAGCCGCCGCTCGCGCCATGATCCATGCCGCCCATGCCCATGTCCTTCATCGACGCGAGCGGACGCGCCCTCAGTGGCGGCACCTCTGCCACCATGCCCGCGCGCGGTGCCAGTGTCGCGCGCGCCATGCCCGATCGGTCGACCGCCTCGCCGACCAGCGTATAGGCGCGGTCGTCGCGCGGCTCGACGATCACGTCATAGGTCTCCGCGATCGCGATCTTGAACTCGTCGACGCTGACCGGGCGGACATTGAGGCCGTCGGCCTGGACAATGGTGAGCCTGAGCCCGGGAATGCGGACGTTGAACGTCGTCATCGCCGACGCGTTGACGAAGCACAGCCGGACGCGCTCGCCCGGCGTGAACAGCGCGGTCCAGTTGTCGCGCGGGCCATGGCCGTTGACGAGATAGGTGTAGGCCGCACCGGTGACATCGCTGATATCGGTCGGGTCCATCCGCATCGCGCCCCATGTCATGCGTTCGGCGAGCGGCTGGTCCTTGCCCGCGAACAGACCGGCAAGCGTCTGTTTCCGCTGGTTGAAATAGCCGCCCTGCATCTTGAGCTTGCGGAAGATCGCGTGCGGATGGAGCTGGCTGTGATCCGACAGCACGATCACGTGCTCGCGATCGGACTCGATCGGGTCGGGGCCTGCGGGGTCAATGATGATGGGGCCGTAATGCCCGATCTGCTCCTGAAGCCCCGAATGGCTGTGATACCAATAGGTCCCCGCCTGGACGATCGGAAACTCGTAAGTGAAGGTCGAGCGGGACTTGATGCCGGGGAAGCTCACGCCGGGCACGCCGTCCATGTGGAAGGGGACGAGCAGGCCGTGCCAGTGGATCGAACTGTCCTCGTCGAGATCGTTGGTCACCGACAGCCGTACCGCGGTGCCCTGTTTGAGCCGGATCAGCGGCGCGGGGACGGTGCCGTTGATGCCGATCGCATGGCTCCGCCGCCCGTCGACGGTCATCATCTGGTGCGCGATCCGGAGCGCAATATCGGTGCCCGAAAGCACCGGAAGCGGCTTTGCGATGCCCGGCGAAACGGGCTGCGCCCAGGCAGGGAACCAGGTCGAAAAGGCAGCCGTTCCGCCGGCCAGCGCCGCACCGCGTAGCAGCGTGCGACGGTCAAGATGTGAATGCGTCATTCTGCGTGCGCGCGTCCCGAACTCTGAACAACAGGCCGCGATGTGCGCGGCGCCGGCAGTCGCTTAGCAATTCGTCGGGGGCAATGCACGCTCTGCAAGGCTGGTGCACAGGGGGCGGGATGCATTTTTGTGATATTTCAGCGCCTCGACCACTTGCCGAGGAAGTGGTGACCCCTACGGGAATCGAACCCGTGTTTCAGCCGTGAAAGGGCCGCGTCCTAACCGCTAGACGAAGGGGCCTGAGCCTGAGGCGGCGCCAATACGGGGTTGGGGCGGGGCGGTCAAGGCTTGGCGGCGTCTTTTTTCAATCGGCCCACGCGGCGTCGTCGATGTGGAGTTCGGCGGCGGGGCGGCTGCCCCAGTCGTCGATCCTCGCGCGGCCCGCGATCCACAGACGGCGGTCGCGCGGCGCGCCGAGCAGCGCCTGGCCGAGCGGGGTGTCGGCGGCGCGGAAGGCCACCGCCTTGATGCTGCGCCCGTCGTCGCCCGCGACGATCGTGCGGACATGCCCCGAACCGACGATGTCGGCCTTGACGATGCGCACCGGCCCCGCGGCGACGCGCGGCGCGGGCCAGCCCATGCCATAGGGGCCGCCCGCTTCGAGCGCCTCGACCAGCATCGGCGTCACGCCGCCTGGCGCGAGGACCGCGTCGAGCAGCAGCGCACGTTCGCCCTGCGCGCGCGCGACGTCGGCGGCAAGGCGTGCGTCGAGGAATTCGGCGAGCGCGTCGATCCGGTCGGCCGCGACGGTGAGGCCTGCCGCCATCGCATGGCCCCCACCCGCGACGAGCAACCCGCTGTCCTTCGCCGCGAGTACCGCGCTGCCGAGATCGACCCCCGCTATCGAGCGGCCCGAGCCCTTGCCAACGCCTTCCTCGTCGACCGCGATGACGATCGCGGGGCGGCCCAGCTTTTCCTTCAGCCGGCCAGCGACGATCCCGATCACGCCAGGGTGCCAGCCCTGGCCCGAGACGAGCGCGACCGCGCGATTGCCCTGGCCGATCGCGATCTGCTCGGCCGCCTCCTGCACCGCGGCCTCGATCGCGCGGCGCTCCTCGTTCAACCGGTCGAGTTCGGTGGCGATCTCCTGCGCCTCATGGGGATCCTCGGTGGTGAGCAGCCGCACGCCGAGATCGGACTTGCCCACGCGCCCGCCCGCATTGATCCGCGGCCCTAGCGCGAAGCCGAGATCGGTTGCGGTGGGCGCACGGGTGAGCCGCGACGCGGCGATCAGCGCATTGAGCCCGATATTGCGCCGCTGCGCCATCACCTTGAGCCCCTGCGCGACAAAGGCGCGGTTTAGTCCCCTGAGTGCGGCGACATCGGCGACGGTGCCGAGCGCGACGATATCGAGCAGGTCGAGCAGGCGCGGCTCGGGGCGGTTCGCGAAATAGCCTTGCAGACGCAGCTGGCGGACGAGCGCGGCACCGAGCAGGAAGGCGACGCCGACCGCGGCGAGGTGGCCGTGCGCGGCGCCCTCATCCTCGTCGAGCCGGTTGGGATTGACCAGCGCGTGCGCGACGGGAAGCGCGCTCGCGCATTTGTGGTGATCGACGACGATCACGTCGACCCCCGCCGCCTTGGCCATGTCGAGCGCCTCGAAGGCCTGCGCCCCGCAATCGACGGTGACGATCAGCGTCGAGCCCGCTTCGGCGAGCCGCACCAGCGCCTCGCCCGAAGGGCCGTAGCCTTCCATAAGCCGGTCTGGGATATAGGGCCGGGCATCAAGGCCGAGATCGCGCAGCAGCCGGATCAGCAGCGCCGCCGAGGTCGCGCCGTCGACGTCGTAATCGCCGAAGATCGTCACGGTCTCGTGCGCGATGACGGCGGCGGCGAGGCGCGCCGCGGCCTTGTCCATGTCGCGGAAGATCGAGGGGTCGGGCATGAAGGCGCGGATGCTGGGAACCCGGTGCGCCTCCAGCTCCTCACGCGGACAGCCGCGGGTCAGCAACAGCTGGGTGACGAGATCGTCGGGCTGGAAACCCTCGTCGCGCGTGTCGGTGTGCATGCCGCGCCAACGCCAGGGCTGGCCGAGGATCGAATGGGTGATGTTGAGGACGGGGACGGTGGACATGGCTGGACTAGACTTCACCGAACTTCACGAACTTCTCGCATATGACCATGTTTTCACCCCGCCAGCCCGACCGGCCCGAAGCCGCCCGCGGCGATCATGGCAGAAGCAGCGCGTGTAGGACAGGGCGAGTGCGATATATAGGGCTTCGAGGATCGGGCCAGCGATTAGGGCAGGGGGTGATGGCATGGACGAGGTCCGGCAATGGGCCGATAGCAGACGGTTCGTTTCCGGACCGCAATTGCGAATGGCGGAGGTCGGGCTTGGTGACCGTTGATCGTCTGCCTGCGACCGAGGACGTGTAAAAACGCGGATTTCGAGGTGCGACGATTGTCATACGAGGCAATCGCACTGCGGAGAGAT
>NZ_JBYSXE010000037.1:0-39883 GCF_058781925.1 Sphingobium sp. FW306-1B-F04DB
GCTTGACCCCTGCCCCCGCCCCGCCTATGCGCCGCTCCGCGACAGGTTCCCCGGGGACGGGGATGAAAAGGGAACGGGGTTCGAAACCCCGGCTGCCCCTGCAACTGTAAGCGGCGAGCCATCGCGTCACATGCCATTGGGGGCCTGCCCCCGAGAAGGCGACGCGAACAAGGTGCTGACCCGTGAGCCAGGAGACCTGCCTGACGCAGTCGTCCTTCGTCCGGCCAGGGTGCGCCGAACGGGCGGGTCAAGAACCCGAGCGACGACATCGTGGCCGTGCCCTGCACGGACGCGGTGGTGCGTCTCAACAGCGCATCGGCGCGTCCCGAACGGGCATGGCGAACCATGTCCCAAAGGGGTTCTGACCGATGTTGAAGACCGTTTTTCTCTCTACCACCATATTGATCGCGGCGACGCCCGCGCTTGCCGAGCCGCTTCCCGACGCAACCACGCTGCCGGGCGAGGCGATCATCGTCACCGCGACGCGCAATCCGACCGGGACCGACAAGATCGCGTCGTCGATCACCGTGCTGACCAAGGAGTCGATCGACCAGGCGCAGGACATCGGCGTGACCGAATTGCTCGCGCGCACGCCGGGCATCAGCTTCACGCGCAACGGCGGCTATGGCACCGCGACGCAGCTGCGCATTCGCGGCGCCGAGACCGACCACACCGTCGTCGTGATCGATGGCGTCAAGCTCAACGACCCCTCCTCCACCGGCGGCGGATATAATTTCGCGAACCTGCTCGTGGGCGATATCAACCGGATCGAGATCCTGCGCGGGCCGCAGTCGATCCTGTGGGGCAGCCAGGCGATCGGCGGCGTCGTCAACATCGTCACCGCGTCGCCCGAGGAGGCGCTGGAAGCGAGCGCCGATTTCGAGGCGGGATGGCGCGAGACGGTCAGCGCGCGCGGCGGCATCGGCGGCAAGACCGGCCCGGTGGCGTGGCGCGTCGGTGGCCATGCCTTCACCACCGACGGCATTTCGGCCTATGCGCCGGGCACCGAGGACGACGGCTATCGTAATGTCGGATTGAACGGCCGCGCCAAAATCGCGCTGGCGGACAATGTGAGCGTCGATCTCCGCGGCTATTGGTCGCGCGGGCGCAACGAGTTCGACGGCTTCAACACCGACAGCCTCGAATACGGCGTGACCAGGGAATTCGTCGGCTATGCCGGGCTGAACGTGGCGCTGTTCGACGGGCGTTTCCGCAACCGCTTCGCCTATGGCTATACCGACACAAAGCGCGACAATTTCGATCCGGGCGGCAATCCCGATCACACCTTCGACGCCAAGGGGCGCAACGAGCGCATCGAATATCAGGGCACCTTCGACATCGCGGAGGGCTGGGTCGCGATCTTCGGCGCGGAGAATGAGCGTTCGCGCTTCTTCAGCGCATCTCCACCCTTCTCCGAGGCGCGCGGCAAGGCCGAGATCACCAGCTTTTATGGGCAGCTTTCCGCCGAACCGCTGTCTGGCCTGACGCTCACCGGCGGCGTCCGCCATGACGATCATAAGACCTATGGCGGCAAGACGCTGTTCCAGGCGGGCGCAGTCTGGGCGCTCGAGACGGGTACGATCCTGCGCGCGAATTATGGTGAGGCGTTCAAGGCACCCTCGCTCTACCAGCTCTTTTCGGAGTTCGGTAACACCACGCTCAGGCCCGAACAGGCGGATGGCTGGGAAGCGGGCATCGAACAGCACCTGTTCGACGACGCGCTGACGCTGGGCGCGACCTGGTTCGAGCGCGACACCGCCAACCAGATCGACTTCTTCTCGTGCTTCGGCACCGTCGGCGACCCGCTCTGCGTCGATCCCGCCACCGGATTCGATCGCTTCGGTTACTATGCCAACACCCAGCGCACGCATGCGCAGGGCGTCGAGCTGGCCGCCGCGGCGCGGATCGGCACGCGATTCACGGTTTCCGGAAACTATAGCTGGATCGAGGCCGAGAACCGGCTCGCCGGTCCCAATTTCGGCAACTGGCTGCCGCGCCGCCCGCGGGCGACCGCGAATTTCAATGCCGACTATGCTTGGCCCTTCGGCCTTTCGACAGGCGTCGCGGTGCGCTGGTCGGGCAAGTCCTATGACAATGCCGCGAACACCACGGTGCTCGACAGCTATGTGCTCGTCGACCTGCGCGCCGAGCACAAGCTCAGCGAGAATGTCAGCCTGTTCGGCCGCGTCGAAAACCTGTTCGACGAGGATTATGAGACGATCCGCAATTATGGCACGCTCGGCCGGAGCGTCTATGCCGGCGTGCGGACGCGTTTCTAGGAGAATGCACCTGTGCTGAAGCCCGTATCCCAAGGTCCGGCGATCGTGGTGTGCAGCACCTGCCGCCACTCGACCGAAAGCTGGGAGGATGCGGAGGGACGCACCGGCGGCGAAGCGATGGCGGCGGCGCTGAAAAGCGTCGCCGCCTCCGACCCGCGCTATCAGGGCATCGCGATCGAACCGATGCCCTGTCTTTTCGCCTGCACCCAGTTCTGCACGCTGCATATCCGCGCGCCGGGCCGGATCGGCTATGTGCTCGGCGGCTTGGCGCCCGACGAGGACGCCGCACGCGCGGTGCTCGACTATGCACTGCTCCATGCCCAAAGCGCCGAGGGTGAGGTCGGCTATGCGGAGTGGCCCGAGGGCGTGAAGGGGCATTTCATCGTTCGTATACCCCCCGAAGGATATGTCGCAGCATGAGCCTGTTTCCCGATGTCCGCACGTTTGAGGATGCGCTCGACGCGCTGCCTTCGCCCGACGCAGCCGCGATCGCTGCCGCCAGCGGACGACAGGCGCAACTCACCAAGCCCGAAGGGTCGCTTGGGCGGCTCGAGGAGATCGCGAATTTTTTCGCCGGCTGGCAGCGGACCCTCCGCCCCGCGATCACGCGCGGCCGCGCCGCAATCTTTGCAGGCAATCACGGCATCACCGCGCACGGGGTGAGCGCCTTTCCGCCAGCGGTGACGGTGGAGATGGTCCGCAATTTCGAGCGGGGCGGCGCCGCGATAAACGCGCTCGCGTCCGCCGCGGGGCTCGAACTGGTGGTGGTGCCGCTGGCGCTCGATCGTCCCACGCGCGATTTCACACAGGACGCCGCGATGGACGCGGACGAATGTCTGGAGGCGCTGTCGGCAGGCGCGGCGGTCGTCGAGGAGGGGCTCGATCTGCTCGTCGTCGGCGAAATGGGTATCGGCAACACGACCCCGGCCGCGGCGCTCGCCGCGCGCAGCTTTGGCGGCACCGCACGCTATTGGGTGGGGACGGGCACGGGCGTCGATTTCGAGGGCCTGGCGCGCAAGGTGCGCGTCGTTGATGCGGGGCTCGCCTGTCACGCCGACGCCCCGAAGACGCCCTTTGAGACACTGCGGCGGCTGGGCGGGCGCGAGATCGCGGCAATCGCGGGCGCGGTCCTCGCGGCGCGGCTCAAGCGCGTGCCCGTGCTGCTCGACGGCTTTATCACCTGTGCAGCCATTGCGCCGCTGGCGGCGGCCAATCGCGCGATCACCGCACATTGCCTTGCCGCGCATTGCTCGGCCGAACAGGGGCATCATGTACTGCTCGACCGGCTCGGACTCGAACCCTTGCTGCGGCTGTCGATGCGGCTCGGCGAAGGTAGCGGCGCAGCGGTCGCGACGCAGATCGTGCGCTCCGCGCTCGCCGCGCATGCGGAGATGGCGACATTCGCCGAGGCCGGTGTATCCGGGGGGCAATGACAGGCTTCGCGCTCCACCTGCTGCGCCACGGCGCACCCATGCTGACGGGCAGGATGCTGGGGCGCACCGATTGTGCCGAGACAGCCGAAGGCGTGGCGGCCTGCCTCGAGCAGTCCGGCGCCCTTGATTTCACGCGCCTGGTGAGTTCTCCGCTGCGGCGCTCGCTGGCCGCAGCAGAGGTGATCGGGCGTCGTGCGGGTCTTGCCGCCGCAATCGATCCGCGCTGGCGTGAGATCGATTTCGGCGATTGGGACGGACGGGCGGGCAGCGAAGTCGATGCCGGAGCGCTCGGGCGCTTCTGGGAGGATCCCGACACGCACGCACCCCCCGGCGGAGAGCGCTGGTCGGCGCTGACCGAACGCGTTGCGGCCGCGATCGACGATGTGCACGAGGACACGCTGGTGGTGACGCATGGCGGCGCGATGCGCGCGGCGCTCGCGGTGCTGTTCGGCTTCAACCAGCCCCAGCTCTGGGCGTTCGACCTCCCCTATACGTCATTGCTATCGCTGCGGATCTGGCCCGGCACGCCGCGCGAGGCGCGGATCATGGCGTTGTGGCCGTGAAGCGACTGATCTTCGCGCTGCAGTTCCTGACGCGACTGCGCGTACCGGCGGTGCGCAGCGTCACCACCGACGACTTTGCGGCCTCGCTGCGCTGGTTTCCGCTCGTCGGGCTGGTGATCGGATTGCTCGTGGCGGCCGCGGCATGGCTGGGTGCGCGCGTCGATCCTTGGACGGGAGCGATTGCCGCACTGGTCATATGGATCGCGGTAACGGGCGCATTGCACCTCGACGGGCTGTCGGACCTTGCGGACGGCATGGGGGCTGCGCATGGCGATCGCGCGCGACTGCTCGCGGTGATGGCCGATCCGCATATCGGCAGCTTCGGCGTGGTCGCGATCGTGCTGCAGCTCCTGGTCAAGCTGGTGCTGCTGCACGGCGCGGTAGTGGCGCAGGCGTGGACCGCGCTGGCATTGATCCCCTTTGCCGCGCGGATCGGTCCGCTCGTCTGGGCGCGCTGGCTGGAGCCGCTGCACCAAGGGCTCGGCGCGCGTTTTGCGGGTGCCATTCGCGTGCGCGACCTGCTCGGCTGGGGAGCCGTGCTCGCGGGCACGGCGATCCTTTCGCCTTCGCTGCTGGCGGCTCCATTGCTCATCGCGCATTTCGGACTCTGGCTGCACCTGCGTTTGGGCGGTATCAGCGGCGATTGCCACGGCGCGGGGATCGAGCTCGTCGAGGCGGGCCTGCTGCTCGCGCTTATCCTGACACTTTAAGCAAGGCGTCGATGTCGAGGTGCACCTCGAGCATCGCGGCGATCTCGTCGAGCGCGGTATCGACAGAGGCGGCATAGTCCGCGCCCGACGACGCGACGCCGATCCGCGCGAGCCATGCGGCGCGCTGGTCGGGGTGCGACAGCAAGCCGTGGACATAGCTGCCCGCGATCCTTCCATCGGCGCTGATCGCGCCGTCGCTGCGACCATCCGCGAAATGAGTGACAGGGCGCGCGCAGTCGGGGCCGGTGGTTTCGCCCATATGCATCTCGTATCCGTCGAGCGCTGCGCCAAGCGCGATGCCCGTCACATGGCGCAGCGCCTTCGCGGGCGTCAGCACGGTTTCGATATCGAGCAGGCCAAGGCCTTCGCCGCTTTCGGCGGCCCCCTCGATGCCCTGCGGATCGGCGACGCGCCAGCCCAGCATCTGATAGCCGCCGCACAGACCGAGCACATGCCCGCCGCGCCGGACATGCGCGCGCAGGTCGATGTCCCAGCCCTGCTCGCGCATCGCGGCGAGGTCGGGGATGGTCGCCTTGGAGCCGGGAAGCACGACGAGCCGCGCCTCGGCGGGGATCGGCTGGCCCGGCGGCACCATCACGAGTTCCACGCCGGGTTCGAGCTTGAGCGGGTCGAGATCGTCGAAATTGGAGATGCGCGGGAGGATCGGGCAGGCGATAACCACGCGCCCCTCGCCCGCCGGCTGGCGCCGTTCGAGGATCACTGCATCCTCGCTGGGCAGCCGCGCAGCGGGCGCGAGCCAGGGAACGACGCCGAAGCCGCGCCAGCCCGAAAGCTGCTCGATCGCGCGATAGCCATCCTCGAACAGCGCGGGATCGCCGCGAAACTTGTTGATGATGAAACCGCGGATCATTGCGGCGTCCTCCGGATCGATCACCGCGCGGGTACCCGCGATCGCCGCGATCACGCCGCCACGATCGACGTCGCCGATGAGCACCACGGGCACATCGGCGGCGCGCGCAAAGCCCATATTGGCGATATCGCCTTGGCGCAGGTTGATCTCGGCGGGCGATCCGGCGCCCTCGACGACGACGATGTCGCATTGGGCGCGGAGGCGTTCATAGCTTTCGAGCACCTCGCCCAGCAGGCCGCGCCGTGCCTCGCGAAAATTGTCGGAACCGAGCGTGCCGCGCACCTTGCCGTGGACGATGAGCTGAGAAGTGCGGTCCGCCTGCGGCTTGAGCAGCACGGGGTTCATGTCGGTGTGCGCAGGTACCCGGCATGCAATCGCCTGCGTCGCCTGCGCGCGGCCGATCTCCCCACCATCAATCGTGACCGCCGCGTTGTTTGACATGTTCTGCGGCTTGAAGGGGCGGACTGAAAATCCGCGATTGACGAGCACGCGACAGAGCCCGGCGACGAGCACCGACTTGCCGACGTCCGAGCCTGTCCCCTGCAGCATCAGAGCGCCCATGCGTAAACTCCCGCAATCGCCCACAGCAGGACGCAGGCGTGGCGATAGATCGTAAGCGCCGTCGTCATATCTTTGGTAGTCACCTCGTTTCGGCCGTCGCCGAGCCAGGGCTTGTCATGCACGACGCCGTCGTAAGCGATGGGGCCGCCGAGCCTGATATCGAGCACGCCCGCCATCGCCGCCTCGGGCCAGCCCGCATTGGGCGAGGCGTGGAGCCGCGCATCGCGTCGCATGATCCGCCAGCCGCCCCTGCCCGCAACGCAGATCAGCATGCCCGCGAGCCGCGCGGGAATCCAGTTGGCCATGTCGTCGAGCCGCGCGGCCGCCCAGCCATAGGCACGCCAGCGCTCCTCCTTGTGGCCGATCAGGCTGTCGGCGGTGTTGATCGCCTTGTAGGCATAGAGGCCGGGCAGTCCCAGCAGCATCAGCCAGAATGCGGGCGCGACGACGCCGTCGCAAAAGCTTTCCGCAAGGCTCTCGATGCCCGCGCGCGCCACACCGGCTTCGTCGAGCGCGGCGGTGTCACGCCCGACGATCATCGCGACGCTGCGACGCGCAGCGGCAAGATCGCCGCTTGCCAGATCACGCGCTACCGCCGCGACATGTTCGTGCAGGCTGCGCTGTGCCAAGCCGAGAACTGCGGCGATCGCAACTCCGATCCAGCCCCATTTGCCGAGCCAGGCCCAGAGCGCCTGTTCAACCGCGAGCGCCGCAGCGAATGTGCCGATGACGAGGATCGCGGTCGCGGTGATGCCGAGCGCGCGGCGATTGCGCCCCGGGCGGTTCCAGCGCCGTTCGCAAGCGTCGATGACGCGCGCGAACAGCCCCACGGGATGGCCGATGCGGCGATAGAGCGCATCCGGATAGCCCGTCGCGGATTCGATCGCGAGCGCGGCGAGCGCGACGGGCTCAACCATCGCCGAGCGCCTGTTCGAGCCGAGCCCAGCCCGCCGCGTTGCCGGGCAGCCCAAAACGCAACCAATGGTATGCATAATCAAAGGGGCGCGTCAGGATGCCGTGCCGGGCGAGCCGGGCAAAAACCTCGGGCGCCACCGTGCTGTCGACGAGCCGGAACAGCGGGCAGCCTCCGGTTGCCAGCAGGCCATGATCTGCGAGCATCGCATCAAGGCGCGCGGCATCGTCGCGCAGCCGCGCGCGCATCGCGGTAATCCACGGCTCGTCACTATAAGCAACCGTGCCGATGGCGATTGCGGCGGCCGAAAGCGGCCAGCTGCCAAGCCGGTGCCGTAGCGGTGCGAGCCGCTCGGGGCTGGCGCAGACAAAGCCGAGCCGCAGACCGGCAAGCCCGAAGAATTTGCCGAAGGAGCGCAGCACCACCACGTTGCCCCGCAAGTTTTCCGGAAGAACGGGGAGCAAGCCGATCGCCGGATCGATATCAGCAAAGGCTTCATCCACCACAAGCACGCCACCACGCATGGCGAGCCGTGATGCGATGGCGATCAGCGTCTCGACGTGCCAGATTCGCCCATCGGGATTGTTGGGGTTGGCGAGCAATATGGTCCCGCCACGCTCCGCCTCCGCGGCGAGCGCTTCGGGCGTGATCGCGCGGTCGCGCGCGGCCGCGGCGTGGGTGGCATAGCCGGGGGCGACATGGCGGACGGGGCCCGGCAACCCCAGCGTATCGAGCAGGCGCAGGCCGAGCTCGGTTCCGGGGACCGCGCAGACATGGTCGGCGGGTACTCCGAAATATCCCGCCGCGACGGCTTCCAGCGCGTCCAGCGCGGTCGGCTCCGGAAGCGTGCGCCAGTCGAATTTCCCCGCGCGCGCGGCATCCCAGCCATGCGGATTGATCCCCGTGGACAGGTCGATCCAGGGTAGCGGCGCCTCGGGGAAGGCCCTGGCGGCATCGCCCAGCCGGCCGCCATGCACACACCACGCGGCGAGATCGTTGTCGTGGCGTACGCTTTCGGCCATAGCAGCCCCTGTTCGCGATCACCGCGCGACAGGCAAGCCCGTGATGGAGTTTTTCGCGCACCATGTCAGTGCCCAAGCCTCTCCGTTCGCTGCTGGTGCTCGGCGGTGCGCGTTCGGGCAAGAGCTGGTACGCGCAGGCACGCGCCGAGGCGCTGGGGCTGCAGCAGGTCTACGTCGCGACGGGCGAGGCGCGAGACGCCGAGATGGCAGACCGGATCGCGCGGCATCGCGCCGATCGGGGGGAGACATGGCAGACGATCGAGGCGCCGATCGAACTGGCGCGGGCAATCACGGCACACGCCGCCCCCGGCACCGTGATGCTCGTCGACTGCCTGACGCTGTGGGCGTCGAACCTTATGCTCGCCGAGCGCGACACTGAACGTGAAACCGAAATACTTGTCGCGGCGATGGTGGATGCGGCAGGACCGGTCATCCTGGTTTCGAACGAGGTCGGGCTGGGTATCGTACCCGAGAATGCGCTGGCGCGGCGCTTTCGCGATGTCGCGGGCAGGATCAATCAGCGGGTCGCGGCTGCGGTGGACGAAGCGGTGTTCATCGCGGCGGGATTGCCCCTGGCGCTCAAGGGCTGAACTTGCCGTCATCAAGCCCCTGCGATCAGGCGGCGAGCGCGGCCACCACCTTCGCGACTTCCTTGTCAAGCGGCCGCCCCATCTGTGCATGAAAGCCCGGCGCCGCGGCACGGGCGCGCTGCGCCAGCGCGTCGTCGGCATAGAGGCGCCTCAGACTTTCGGCGAAGGGTTCGGCGCGGATCGCCAGCAGCGGCACCTCTCCGCCAAGCTCGAGCTTCACGACGCAATCGGCATAGCCGCGCTTTTCGAGGTCGTAATGCGTGATCACCAGCGGCAGTCCGCAGAGCAGCGCGGCGCTGACGAAGCCGTGCCCACCGTGTGACACGAGGATGCGGCTATCACGCGCGATCCGCTCGATCGGGACGGGATCGGGCTCGAAGGCGAAGCCCAGCCTGGTCAGGCGCTCGACAAGCGCAGGAGTGGCGCGCGGCACATGGACGCGCACGGGCAGTCCCGATTTCGCGAGACCATCCCACAGCGCGGCATCGGCCATCATCGCTTCGAAGCCATAGACGAAGACCTCCTCGCCCTGCCGTTCGGACGACGCCGGCACGCTGGCGCCGATAGAGGGCGCCACATGATCTTCCGCCCGCCCACCCGAATAGACATCAATCTCACGGAACGACGCGACGAGCGAGCGGTCGGAAGCGAATAATTGCGGCAAGGCCGCGAGCGGCGCGCGCCCAGTCGCCTTGAGCGCGGCGTTGGCCGCACTGAGCAGCGCTGCTTCGTCAAAGACCGGTCGGGCGCCGGTCAGGCTGGGAAACCGCGTCAGGCTTTGCGGGATGCGTTCGAAGCTGGTGCCGACGCCGATGCTCGGCACCCGCCCGGCGGTCGCCGCGAGCAGAGCCGGCGCGAAATCGGCGATCACGATAAGCGGGTCGATCGCCATGAGGAGCGAATCCCACGCGCGGATCAGGCCGGAAAGGCTTTCCGGCCGATCGAGCCCCAGCCGCGCCAATATGTCGCCCATAGTGGCGACGGGCGGCCCCGTGAGCCGCGAGGCATTGACGAGCAGACGCGGCCAGACCGGTCCCTGCCAGAGCGTGACACCAGCGGGCATGATCTCGGCGGCGCCATCGACATTCTGGAGCGCGGCGTGGATTTCATGCCCTTCGGCGATCAGCCGCGTCGCGATCTCCGCCAGACGGACGACATGCCCCCGATTGGCACCAAGCTCCCAACCGAGCAGGACACGCGCCAAGCGGCGTCAAATCCCGCCGGGAACGGGTTCGCGCCCCGCCATCGCGAGTTCGGCCGACAGATCGGCGCCGCAGCCGGCGAGCGCGGCGGCATCCGTCGAGCGGATCACGAAGTTGGCGCCGACGCGGCCGTCGCGGAAAAAGGGATAGCTGCCGATCTGGCATCCCTCATGCCGTTTTTCGACGGTGGCGAGCAGTTCGGCGACCTCGCTTTCTGGCACCCAGCAGCCGATCGTTTCAGAGAGCAGCGGATTGCCGCCCTCAAGCTTGCCCGATAGCGCATCGAGCATCATCGCGGTGATGTGGGGCACTCCGGCCATGATGAAGATATTGCCGATGCGGATGCCGGGCGCGCCCGACATGCGGTTTTCGATCAGGTCGGCGCCTTCGGGGACGCGCGCCATGCGCAGCCGCCCCTCGTTCAACCCCCCGCGTGTCGCGTAATAGCCTTCGAGCACCGCGCGCGCCTTGGGATGGATTTCGACGCCAATGCCGAGCGCCTCTGCGATCGCGTCGACGGTGATGTCGTCGTGCGTCGGTCCGATGCCGCCGGTCGTGAAGAGATAGTCGCTGCGCGCCCTGAGCGCGTTGACCGCCTCGACGATCGCCTCGGTCCGATCCGCGACGACGCGGACCTCGGTCAGCCGGATTCCCTGAAGATTGAGCCAGAGCGCGATCTGGCTGACATTCCTGTCCTGCGTCCGGCCCGACAGGATCTCGTCGCCAATGATGACGAGGCCGGCGGTCCAGATGCGTTCTGCTGTCATGCGCCCTCCCCTATCACCGCGCAGGTGCAAGTTGAAGCGGACACGCGACATCGCCGCCGCATTGCGATAAACTGCTGCAATGGCAGGCGGACTCGCGATCGTACTGAGCGGCGGCGGCGCCAAGGGCGCGTTCCAGGTGGGCGTGCTCGACGAGCTTGTGACCCGCCGCGGCGTGCGCTTCGACATTTTCGCGGGCGTCTCGACAGGCGCGATCCAGGCGCTGGGCGGGGCGCAGGACGACATGCCCGGGCTGCTCGCAGCCTGGCTGGCGCTTCGGGGCAATGACGATGTGTACAAGCAAAGGCCGCTGGGCGTGGTCGGTGGGCTGCTCGGCGCCAGTTCGATCTACGACGCGACGCCGATCCGCGCGCGCATCCGCATGTTCGCAGACGAGGCGAAGCTGGCGGCGGCGGGTCGCAAGCTGCTGCTGGGCGTGGTCAATCTCGGAACGGGGCAGTTCCGCAGCATCGACGAGAGCGTGCCCGGCATCGCCAACTGGGTCTATGCCAGCGCCGCGATGCCGCTGTT
This sequence comes from Sphingobium sp. FW306-1B-F04DB, assembly GCF_058781925.1. NCBI lineage: Bacteria > Pseudomonadati > Pseudomonadota > Alphaproteobacteria > Sphingomonadales > Sphingobiaceae > Sphingobium > Sphingobium sp. FW306-1B-F04DB. Next base: position 11,440 of record NZ_JBYSXE010000037.1, read on the forward strand.
CTTCCAGCCTTTGAAGACGCGCGACGCACAGGGGCGCGACGAACAATGGGTCGACGGGGGCGTGCGCAACGTGACACCGCTCGACGCCGCTATGGAATTCAATCCGCGTGCGGTGCTGGTGGTGCGCGCATCGCCAGCGCCCGTGGCGGGCCGGCGACGTACTTTTGGCAATCTGATCGAAATCGGGCTGCGCGCGGTCGACATCCTGCAATCCGAGGTGTCGGTGAACGACACCGGCAACGCGATGCTGATCAACGACCTGATCGCAGCCCGCGAGGCGCAGGTGCGCGCGCTCGCCCGTGAGGGGCTTACAGGGCCGGCCGCCGCGCGCGTGCTGAGCCCGCTCGACACGCAGCTTTCGCGCTATCGCTTCGCGCCGATCCGCATCATCGAGCCGCCGCGCGAGGTTTCGGACACGCTCGAGTTCAAGCCCGCCAAGATTCGTGCCGCGATCGAGCTCGGTCGCAGGGCGGTTTCGGACCAGTGGAGCACGCTCGAGCCGTTCCTCGCCTGAGGCTCGCAAAACGCGTTGCCATGTCTTATATGACGCCATCATGACCGAATATGTCCTTGCCAGCGAAGCCAGCGCTCATACGCGCTCCCACGCCATCAAGCTCCACGGGCCCGACGGGTTCGAGGGGATGCGCAAGGCGGGCCGGCTGGCGGCCGAGGTGCTCGACGCGCTGGTGCCGCATGTCGTACCCGGCGTCACGACGGGCGAGCTCGACGACATGGTGCGCCAGCATATGCTGCGCGGCGGCGGCATTCCCGCGACACTCGGCTATCGTGGCTTCACGCACAGCTGCTGCATCTCGCTTAATCATGTCGTCTGTCACGGCATTCCGGGCGATCGCGCGCTCAAGGATGGCGACATTGCCAATATCGACGTGACGGTGATCGTCGATGGCTGGCACGGCGATACCAGCCGCATGTTCCTGGTCGGCGATGTCGGCATCAAGGCGAAGCGCCTCGTCGACGTCACCTATGAGTGCATGATGCTCGGCATCGAGCAGGCGAAGCCCGGCAACACGATGGGCGATGTCGCGCACGCGATCCAGAGCTATGCCGAAAAGCATCGCTATGGCGTGGTCCGCGATTTCTGCGGGCACGGACTCGGCCAGCTGTTTCACGACGCGCCCGAGGTCGTGCATGCGGGCCGCCCCGGCACCGGCCCCGAGCTCAAGCCCGGCATGTTCTTTACGATCGAGCCGATGATCAACATCGGCAAACCGGGCGTGAAGATGCTCGACGACGGCTGGACCGCAGTGACGCGCGACCGCACGCTTTCGGCGCAGTTCGAGCATTCGATCGGCATTACCGAGGATGGCTGCGAGATCTTCACCAAGAGCCCCAGAGACCTCGATCGCCCGCCCTATTGATCGCTCGCACGGCGTGACACGCGTGTAAGTTTCGCGCAGACTGCCTTTCCAGAATCCGTAAATACCGGATCGGGGAGGAAAACATGCGGCGTTGGCTAGGTCTGGTTGCGGTGTGTGTGCTGGCGGGATGTTCACTGTCACCTCAGGGCAATCAGAGCGAAAGCCAAAGGACGACGGGGGCCGCCAAGGTCAACGCCGCCTTCCTGACCAACGGCAACGATGGCAGCGACTGGCCCGCGGTGGGCTACAGCTATGACGAACAGCGCTACAGCCCGCTGACGCATATCAACGACGGCAATGTGGGCCAGCTCGGCATCGCCTGGTTCGCCGACCTGCCCGATGCCCGCGGGCAGGAAGCGACGCCGGTGGTGGTCGACGGGACAATGTACCTAACCGGCCCCTGGTCCAAGGTCTTCGCCTATGACGCGGCCACGGGGAAGAAGTTGTGGGAATATGATCCCCAGGTGCCAAAGGAAAAGGGCGTCGACGCGTGCTGCGATGTGGTCAATCGCGGGGTCGCGGTGTGGAAGGGCAAGCTGTTCGTCGGCACGATCGACGGCCGGCTGATCGCACTGGATGCGATCACCGGCGCGCAGCTGTGGAGCGTGCAGACCACCGACAACACAAAACCTTACACAATCACCGGCGCTCCGCGCGTGGTGAAGAACATGGTGCTGATCGGCAATGGCGGCGCCGAGTTCGGCGTGCGCGGCTATGTCACCGCCTATGACGTCAGCAATGGCGCCAGGAAATGGCGCTTCTACACGGTGCCCAATGCCGAGGGTAAGGCCGACGGGGAGCCGTCGGACGCTGTGCTCAGGATCGCAGCCAAGACCTGGTCGGCGGACGGCCAGTGGAAGCGGTCGGGCGGCGGCGGCACCGTCTGGGACGCGATCGTCTATGATGCCGAGCTCGACCAGCTCTATCTCGGTGTCGGCAACGGCAACCCGTGGAACCATGGCGTGCGGTCGCAGGGGATCGGCGACAACCTGTTCCTCTCCTCTATCGTCGCATTGAAGCCCGAGACGGGTGAATATCTGTGGCACTATCAGCAGACCCCCGCCGAGACCTGGGACTATACCGCGACCCAGCCGATCATCCTGGCGGACCTCAAGATCGGCGACCGTGTCGTCAAGGCGCTGATGCAGGCGCCCAAGAACGGCTTTTTCTTCGTGATCGACCGCACCAACGGGAAGCTGATCGGCGCCAATCCCTTCGTAAAGAACATCAACTGGGCGACCGGCTATGACCTAGCCACCGGGCGGCCGATCGAAAACCCGGCTGCCCGCTTCTACCGGACGGGAAAGCCCTTCCTCGCGTCGCCCGCGCCGATCGGCGCACATAGCTGGCAGCCGATGAGCTACAGTCCCAGGACCGGGCTGGTCTATATCCCGGCGAACGATTTCGCCTTTGCATATCTGCCGCCGCTCTCGCCCGAGGACGCGACACGCAATCCCATCGGCTTCAATACCGGCGGCAATATGAGCGAGGGGATGATCCCGCGCGACCCGGCATTCATCAAGGGCGCGATCGCCGCCACCAAGGGCGCGCTCGTCGCCTTCGACCCGGTGACGGGCAAGGAAAGGTGGCGCGCGCAATACACCACACCGTGGAATGGCGGGACGATGGCGACCGCAGGCAATCTGGTGTTCCAAGGCACCGCGCTCGGCGAGGTCCGCGCCTATGCCGCCGATACGGGCAAGCAGCTGTGGAGCCTGCCGGTCCAGTCGGGCGTGATGGCGGGTCCATCGACATTCCTCATCAGGGGCGAGCAATATGTCGCCTTCACCACCGGCCGCGGCGGCGCCTGGCCGCTGACCGCGGGCTATGCGGGCGGCGCCTATAATCGCGTGCCCAATGTGCCGCGACTGATCGTGCTCAAGCTCGGTGGCAAAGGCGTGCTCCCGTCGCTACCCCCGCAAGCTGCGCGCGTGCTGGCCCCGCCCCCGTCAACGGGCAGCCCCGCGCAGATCGCGCAGGGCAAGGCGCTCTACGGGCGCTTCTGCCAGGTCTGCCACGGCGACAGCGCTGTATCGGGCGGTGTGACGCCCGATCTGCGCCATTCAGGCACGCTGGCAGATGCGGCCACATGGAAGGGCGTAGTGGTCGACGGCATGCTAAAGGGCAATGGCATGGCGAGCTTTGCCAAGGTGCTCGATGCCTCCCGGGCCGAGTTGATACGGCTCTATATCATCGATCAAGCCAATTGGTCGGAGAAGAATACCACCATGATCGAAGTAAACTAGGTCAAAATATAGACATTTTTCATAACATATTCCTGTCTTACCGCTGACATGTAAAAGGTATTAGCACGTTTTTTTATAAAGTCAGCCAAAATCTATCAATTTGTACTATAACAATTGCATAAGTAGTGTTGAGATACTTCTCATACAAATAGATTATTTTCGATACCTCAATCGGATTTGAAATGGCTATTTTGCGACAGAGATTGACTTGCCGAACATATGCCGGAAACTTCGACGGCGGAGTGCTGAATACGACAGGAGGCGAGCATCATGGCCGAAGTTGAAGAACTGCATGCGGGCGATGATCGGAGGAACTTCCTCAAGACCTGCGGACGTTTCGCGCTGACCGTTCCACCGGCAATGACGGTGCTGCTGTCGACCTCGCTCAACTCCCCTGCCATCGCGAAATCCTCGCATGGCGGTGGCAATGGCAAGCCCAAGGGTAATAATGGCGTCGGAAACGGCCCCGACCCGCAACCCCCAGGCAACCCGCCGATCAACGACGGACCTGGCACCGGCCCGGGCAACCCTGGCAACCGCGGCGGTCCCAAGAAGAAGATCTGAACGGCGCATTGCGGGGGGCGATGCTGAGACAAGGCGCAACGGCGAACCCATCACCGGACGCCAAGGTGCGAATGCACCTTGCCGATGATACGGCGCTCGTCACGATAGGCCAGAGCCGCGCAATGTTTTCGGCGCGTCAGCAAAAGCTGTTCGCGCTCAATGAAGGCGCGCGCTTCTGGGCAGACAGGGTTCGCGGCGGCATCGACGCCGACACGCTGCACATGATTTTTACCGCACAAGAGCCGCACTTGGCCGCAGCTGCGAACCTGTTGATTCGTTGGGTGTTCGATGGCATCGCAGCCGTTGACCTCGACGCCGGCGCCTTGCCCGCCTACGCGAGCCAGACGATCAACCTCGCCGACATGGACTTTATACTGCGTTATGGCAGCCGCGATCTGGCCGATCGGATCGGCCCGATGTTTCGCCATGTCGAGCACGCGGCCGAAAATATCTCCCACCATTATGACATCATAGATTGCGGCGCCTATGTTCTCATCGCCCGCAACGGCCACGGTGCGTGCATAGCAAGACGCGCGCAGGTGGCTGCCCTGCTCAAAGGATTGATCACCGAGGACGTGCTTGCCGGCCCGGGCTCGGTCGCAGCCTTCCACGCGGCGTGTGTCATACGGTCGGGCGGCGCCATGCTGCTGCTTGCCCCCCCTGGCGCAGGCAAGACCGTATTGACGACCGCGTTGCTTGATGCCGGTCTGGGCTATGGCGGCGACGACATCACGCTGGTCCACCCCTCGGGCAAGGTTCGCGGGGTGCCCTTCCTTCCCGGCGCCAAGGCTGGGGCTTGGCGGTTGCTCGCGCATGCCGGCCGCAACCGCGAACAGACCATCGCGCATCAAAGGCTGGATTGCCGGCGGGTCCGTTACCTCATGCTGTCGGCGCCACCCGAGCGCGACTGGCTGCCCGTCCGCTGGATCGTCTCGCTTGACCGCCACCGCAGTTGCGCCGCCATGCTGACGCCACGCACGGCTGAGGACACGCTGGCCGCGCTAATCCGCGAGGGTCGATCGCATAGTGGGCGGATGTCAGCCGCGACGCTCGACGCGATGATCGCGATCGTCTCGAATGCCGACTGCCACACCTTGACCTATGCCAATGCCGATGTGGCGGCGGTGCATTGTCTCGCCGCGCTTTGCGACAATGGCTGACGCCGCAAGCCTCAGGTCGCTCATCGCGTGCATCGACAGATATCCCCCGGAAGGCATTGACTGGGACCGGTTGATTGCGTTGGCCAACCGCACGTTGACGACGGGCACGCTGGCCGAGGCCATGAAGGATTGCACGCGTCATATTCCTGCAGAGGCGGCCACATTCCTCGCGGCGGTTCGCGAGCGCGCCGCCGAGCGCAATGCCCGACTTGCCGCGCAACTCGACGAGGCGGCCGCACTGCTCAACCGCGCCGGGATACGACCGATGCCATTCAAGGGCGCGACGATGTTGTGCGAACCTTGGCGAGCGGCGGGGGCCGGGCGACTGCTTTCCGACCTGGACATCATGGTGCCGCAATCTGCGATGGCAAGTGCCGAGGCGTGCCTGGCTGCGGCGGGCTATGTGCGCCAGGATCCGGGGATATCGCCGCCCAACGCCGTCACACTGTTTCGCGAGTGCGACGTCGGTGCGATCGATCTGCATTGCCGCATCAAGGCGCACGAGATCGGCTGTGACTTCGAGGCGCTCTTGCCCCATTGCTCGCGGCACCAGCTCGACGAGGGGAGCATTTGGCTGCCGTCGCCGACGCTGCAAGCGGTGATGCTGGTGGCGCACGATCAGTTACAGGATCGCGATTATTGGCGCGGAGATATCGATCTGCGGCATCTGATCGACCTGAAATTGCTTGCCGCGACCGGGGGCGGGATCGACTGGGCGGTGCTGGCCTCTTTCTTTCCCAAGGGCTATCCGCACGCGGCGCTGATGACGCAGTTGGTCACGCTCGCGCACATCGCACGCGTCGCGGTGCCGCCGCAGCTTTCCACGCCGCTATGGCCGCGTCTCCAGTTTGGGCGGCGAATCCTGCAGATGCGATGGCCGATACTGGCATCGCCACTGACGCTGTTGACCCTCGCGCTCGACCCTCCATTTCGGAATACCGCCATTGCCGCCACTGGGCGGCAGCCCGGCTTGAATCCCCGCACTCACGGATTCGCCGCGTATGTCGAAGAACTGCAACGCCGCTTCCTGCGCCCCCGCCCAATGGGGAAAGTCTGACCTCGGAGTCGATGATTTCCAGGCCCAAACTGCCCAGAATTTAGGCATAGAGAAACGCGTTGCCGCTTAATTCGGCAATTTTTGTGCATCTGCGAAATAGTTTTCGCCAGCTTCTTGCGACTCGCGGACTGGCACGCTTATTGAAAGACGCGCGGTAAGCGTTCAGCACGGGGAGGTCCAAGAGCGCCGATGAAGAAGATCGAAGCCATCATCAAGCCGTTCAAGCTTGATGAAGTGAAGGAGGCGCTCCACGAGGTCGGCGTGTCGGGGATCACGGTGACCGAAGCGAAGGGCTTTGGCCGCCAGAAGGGTCATACCGAGCTCTACCGCGGCGCGGAATATGTCGTCGATTTTCTTCCCAAGGTGAAGCTCGAAGTCGTCGTGGAGGATGGCCTCGCGGATCGCGTGGTGGAGGCGATTGCCGCCGCCGCGCAGACCGGCCGCATCGGCGACGGCAAGATCTTCGTCATTCCGGTCGAAACCGCGCTCCGCATCCGCACCGGCGAAAGGGATGCCGACGCGATCTGATCCCGCCCCATAGTTTCCGGCACGGTTTCGGCCGTGCATCCCTCAGGTTCGTTTAAAGGAAGGCGAATACAACATGGCGAATTCAGCCGCTGACATTCTGAAGAAGATCAAGGACGAAGAGATCGAGTGGGTCGATCTCCGCTTCACCGATCCCAAGGGCAAATGGCAGCACCTGACCATGTGCGCGGGCGTGATCGACGAGGACGCGCTGACCGAAGGCCTGATGTTCGACGGATCGTCGATCGAGGGCTGGAAGGCGATCAACGAGTCGGACATGATCCTCAAGCCCGACCTGGATGCGGTCTATACCGATCCCTTCTCGGCCACGCCGATGCTGATCGCGTTCTGCGACATCGTCGAACCGGGCACTGGCGAACTCTATGCGCGTGACCCGCGCTCGACCTCGAAGCGCGCCGAAGCTTACCTGAAAGCGACCGGCATCGGCGACACCATCTATGTCGGCCCTGAAGCCGAGTTCTTCATGTTCGACGACGTCCGTTTCGAGAACAGCTACAACGCGAGCTACTACCGGATCGACGACATCGAGCTGCCGACCAACACCGGCACCAAGTACGAGACGGGCAACCTCGGCCACCGTCCGCGCGCCAAGGGCGGCTATTTCCCCGTCGCGCCCGTGGACTCGGCGGTCGACATCCGCGCCGAGATGATTTCGACCATGCTCGAAATGGGCCTGCCCTGCGACAAGCACCACCATGAGGTGGCGGCCGCGCAGCACGAACTCGGCCTGACCTTCGGCACCCTCGTCGAGACCGCCGACCGCATGCAGATCTACAAGTACGTCGTGCACCAGGTCGCGCAGGCCTATGGCAAGACCGCGACCTTCATGCCCAAACCGATCAAGGAAGATAACGGCTCGGGCATGCACACCCACATGTCGATCTGGGAAAAGGGCAAGCCGCTCTTCGCGGGCGACGGCTATGCCGGCCTGAGCGACACCTGCCTGCACTTCATCGGCGGCGTCATCAAGCACGCCAAGGCACTCAACGCCTTCACCAACCCGACCACCAACAGCTACAAGCGCCTGGTGCCGGGTTACGAGGCGCCGGTGCTGCTCGCCTATTCGAGCCGCAACCGCTCGGCGTCGTGCCGCATCCCGTACGGCACCGGCAGCAAGGCGAAGCGCGTGGAGTTCCGCTTCCCCGACGCGCTGGCCAATCCGTACCTTTGCTACGCGGCGCTGCTGATGGCGGGCCTCGACGGCATCCAGAACAAGATCCATCCCGGCGAGGCGATGGACAAGAACCTGTACGACCTGCCGCCGGCGGAGCTCGCCGAGGTTCCGACGGTCTGCGGTTCGCTCCGCGAAGCGCTCGACTCGCTCAGCGCCGACATGGACTTCCTGCTCAAGGGTGACGTGTTCACCCGCGACCAGATCGAAGCCTATATCGAGCTCAAATGGGCGGATGTGGCGCGCTGGGAAATGACCCCCAGCCCCGTCGAATACGACATGTACTATTCGGCCTGACCGGACGAAAAGCGAAACAGGAAGGCGGCGTCCCGAAAGGGGCGCCGCTTTTTGTTGGCGATTGCGTCCCCAAGATTTTTCGCGTGCATTGCACGGGCACCTCTATTGGCCCCAGACTCCGCCGACGCTACAATCAATCTGAAAAATCCTTTAATTATTGCAAGTTATCCTATATTTTGGATAGGAGTCGCGCCCATGAAAAAGACCGCACTCCTCACCGCATCGCTCCTCGTCCTCACATCCTGTGGAGGCTCGGACGGTTCGCCCGACGGCCCCGGCACGGTCCTGCCGACTCCCACGCCGACGCCGACGGCACCTCGCTTCACCTCCGCGAACACCGCGACCACGGCGGAGAATGTGGCCGCGATCTATCAGGCGACGATTTCAGGCGGCCCCGCCACCTTCGCGATCAGCGGTGGCGCCGATGCCGCCCGCTTCGCAATTACGCAGAGCGGTGCGCTCAGCTTCGTCGCCGCGCCCGACTTCGATGCGCCCCAGGATGCCGATGGCGACAATGTCTATCTGGTCCAGGTCAGCGCGACGGCGGCAGGGGTTACCGACAGGCTCGATCTGCAGGTCACCGTCACCAACAGCCGCGAAGGCATTGCGGTGCGACGCGTCGGCACTGGCTTTGCGCGCCCGCTCTATGTCGCGCCGATTCCGGGCACCAGTCACGTCTTCGTCCTCGAAAAAGATGGCAAGGTCTTTGACCTCGATCCCGCGAACGGCGCCAAGACGCTGCTCTTCACGGTCGGCAATCTTTCGGTCGACAATGAACGCGGGCTGCTCGGCATCGCGACGCAATCCGACTATCAGACCACGCGCAAGGCGTTCGTCGTCGCGACGGCGGCCGACGGCACCGTCGAGGTGCGTGAATACAGCACGGTCGCGCCCTTCGGCTATACCGTCATCCTGAGCGTGCCGCACCCCAACGCCAACCATAATGGTGGCTGGATCGAGTGGGGCCCCGACGGCAACCTCTACGTCTCGATCGGCGACAACGGCACCGGCATGGCCGCGCAGGATCCCAATTCGCGCCTCGGCAAGATCCTGCGGATCGCGCGCAATTCGGGTGCCGGCGCGCCCTATGTTCCCGCGCCCGGCAACCCCTATCTCGGCGGCGGCGGCGATCCCTATGTCTTCGCGATAGGCTTCCGCAATCCCTTCCGCGCCTCTTTCTACAATAACGGGCTGCTGATCGGCGATGTCGGTGAAGGCGGGGTCGAGGAGGTCGATTTCGTCAGGCTCAACAATGCCGGGCTCAATTTCGGTTGGCCGTTCAAGGAGGGCACCCGCCAGAACCAGGCCAATCCCCCCGCTGGGCTGATCGATCCCGTCACCGAATATCAGCACGGCACCGGCCCGCGTCAGGGCAATTCGATCACCGGCGGCTATGTCTATCGCGGCCCGGTCACTTCGCTGGTCGGGAGCTATGTCTTCGCCGATTTCGTCAGGGGCCATATCTGGACGGTGCCGGCATCGGCGCTACTCGCGGGCGGCGTGCTGCCCAGCTCGACCTACCAGCGCCGCAACACCGATTTCACGCCCGATGTCGGGACGATCAATGCGATCGCCTCGTTTGGCGAGGATGCGGCGGGCAACCTCTATATCGTCGACATCGCCGACGGCGAGATTTTCGAAGTGGTGCCCGGCTGAGACCAGCCGATCAGTCCCGTCTTGCAACCGGCTTCGGGTGCCGCCATCTAGTTTCCGCACCATCCAGGACGGAGAGAGATCATGGACAGCTACCTCAAGCATTATATCGACGGCGCGTGGGTCGAGAGTGTCGGGGGCAAGCGCCATGAAGTGATCAGCCCATCGACCGAGGAAGCCTGCACCGAGATCACGCTCGGCACGCCGGCCGATGTCGATGCGGCGGTCAAGGCCGCGCGCAAGGCATATGAGAGCTTCAGCCAGACGACACGTGAGGAACGGCTGACGTTGCTCGGCCGCATCGTCGAGGAGTTCAAGAAGCGTGCCCCCGATCTGGCGCGTTCGATGGCGAACGAGATGGGCGCACCTGTCAGCTTTGCGGGCACCGCGCAGGTCGGCGCGGGGATCGGCGGCTTCATGGGCACGATCGGCGCGCTCAAGGATTTCCAGTTCAGCGAGAAGCTGGGCGCCAATCTTGTGGTCTATGAGCCGATCGGCGTGGTGGGGATGATCACCCCCTGGAACTGGCCGCTCAACCAGATCGCGCTCAAGGTCGCGCCCGCGCTCGCCGCGGGCAACACGATGATCCTGAAGCCTTCAGAGGAATGCCCGGGCAATGCTGCGATCTTCGCCGAGATCCTCGACGCGGCGGGCGTCCCGCCGGGCGTATTCAACCTCGTCCAGGGCGATGGCCCCGGCGTCGGCGCAGCGATCTCGGCGCATCCGGGCATCGACATGGTGAGCTTCACCGGGTCGACGCGCGCGGGCATCCTCGTCGCCAAGGCGGCAGCGGACACGGTCAAGCGCGTCCATCAGGAACTGGGTGGCAAGTCGCCTAATATCGTGCTGCCGGGATCCAATCTGCCTGAAGTGCTGCCGGCCACCGCCGCGGGCGTGCTCGTCAACACCGGCCAGAGCTGTATCGCGCCCACGCGCGTGCTGGTCCACAAGGATCAGGTCGCCGAGGCGACCGGCGTCATCAAGGCGATGTTCGACAAGACCGAGGTGGGCGATCCCCTCGCCGAGGGCGGCCATATCGGTCCCGTCGTCAACAAGGCGCAGTATGACAAGATCCAGGGGTTGATCCAGTCGGCAATCGACGAGGGTGCGACGCTCGAGGCGGGCGGCACTGGCCTGCCCGGCAATGTCAATCGCGGCTACTACATCAAGCCCACGGTGTTCTCGGGCGTTACCCCGGATATGCGGATCGCGCGGGAAGAAATTTTCGGGCCCGTCGCGACAGTCATGTCCTATGGCGACCTCGACGAGGCGGTCGCGATCGCGAACGACACTGATTACGGCCTGTCGGCGGTGATCACGGGCGACCCCACCAAGGCCGCCGAAGTCGCGCCCAAGCTGCGCGCGGGCATGGTGGCGGTCAACAGCTGGGGCCCCGCGCCCGGCGCGCCGTTCGGCGGTTACAAGCAGTCGGGCAATGGCCGCGAGGGCGGGTTGTTCGGCCTCAAGGACTTCATGGAGGTCAAGGCGATCAGCGGCATCCCCGCCTGATCCCGATCACGCGCGCGGGGGTTGCCAGCTATGGCGCTCCCCGCGCGCATGAACCGCCCAAGCATAAAGCGCGTCATAGAGCAGGCAACCGCGTTCGAGCAGCGCGTGATCGTCATCGATGCTTGCAGCCATGCCGAGGGCCAGCGCATGCAGCCCCGCCGCCTCGGGCGCGAGGTCGTGCCGATCGGTGTCCGCGCCGCGGATGATCGGCGCAATTGCCTGCAACCCCCGATCGTCGAGCGCGAAGCGGCTGAGGAACGCGTCGAAGCTGCACAGTTCCCCGACATGCGAGAATTCGGCGCCGGGGATGTCATAGGCGACAGCGCCTTCACGCTCCGCCGCTTCGAAGACCTCTGGCGTCGGAACATAGAGAAATTCGGCATCGGCATCGATGAAGCGCCGGATCAGCCAGGGGCAGGCGATGCGATCGATCTTCGGTCGCTCGCGCGTCACCCATTTGCTGGGCCGACGATCGGCAAAGAGGCTGTCGAGAACGGATTCGATATGCGTGGTCGTTGCCATGTGCGTGCTCCTTTGCCCCACAGGGCATGGAGCGGGACTTGGACGACCATCGCCTGAACGGGCGCCCGCGCTGCCCGTGCCACATTCATAGCACAGAACGCCCCTAGTCGAAAATCTCCTCGAGCCAGGATTTGCGCTTTTTGTAATGGCGCGGGTCGTGATGGCGGCCGTGATAGCGGTCGTCCGAATAGCGGTCGTGCCCGCCCCACGGCTTTTGCTGCTGCGGGGGAGAAGCTTGTTGCGGCGCCGAAGGCGCGACGGCCGCAGAGCTGCGCTCGATGATCTTGTCAAGTTCGCCGCGATCGAGCCAGATGCCGCGGCACTGCGGGCAGTAGTCGATCTCGATGCCCTGGCGGTCGCTCATTGCGAGACCAACCTTGCACACGGGACATTGCATCGCGGAGACGGCTTCGGGAGTACGCATACTTGCTCCTTGGTTCAGTAATCTTTCGAGACGCGCACGTTCACACTCTGCCGCCCCAGTGTAGAGATGCTGCCAAGCAGCGACAACCAGCGGGTGATCTGGAACTCGACGCGCGTCGCCGAATAGCCCTGGCCGTCGGTGATCACCTCGACATAGGTCCGCCGCGTCAGATATTTGCCCGCGGCGACCGAGGTGTTTTGCCCCGTCGTGGTGTCGGCGGGAAGGATGCGGAGGCGATCGAGCCCCGCCGCCTGTCGCACCGCATTGATCGGGTTCAGGCCGCCGCCGCCGCCTTGCAGCGCGGCGACGGCGGCAGCCAGCTGAAGTGCCTCGGGTGCGGACAGATTGGTGATCGAGGTGCCGAACAGCAGCCGCGACAGCAGTTCGTCCTCGGGCATCGCAGGGATGCTGGCGAAGTTGATCTGTGGTCGCAGCCCGGTGCCCGTGACGCGGATGGTCGCGGCAAGCCCCTGCACCGTTGCCTGCGCTACGATATCGAGCACCGGATCCGGCGGGCTGTTGCCGTTGAAACGGATCGTGCCGCGTTCGAGGTCGAAGCGCCGCCCCGCGAATTCGTAGCCGCCACGGATCAGGTCGGCGCGGCCGGTGATCGCGGGCGCTTCGACGGTACCGCCCAGATCAAGATCCGCGCGCCATTCGCTGTCGAGGCCAAGTCCCGTCACCAGCAGCCGATTGCGCGCATCGGCCTTGATGTCGAGCCGCCACGGCACCGCCGCCTGTGGCCGCTCGATCTCGTCGCCTGCGCGGTTGAGCTCGATCACTTTCAGCCGTGGGATCGCCTGCGCGGCGCTGGCGCGGCCGAGCACGAAGCGGCTCGTCACCAGATCCAGCTCACCCGAGATCACGCCGCCGCGTCCGTCGGAACGGATGGCGATCGGGCCGGTCACCGTAGCGCCGATATCGTCGCGGTTGAGCAGCACCGCATTCTTGGCGGTGATCGCAAGGTCGATGCCGAAGCCCTCGGCACCGCCCAGATTGAAGCGTCCGCGCCCCGTGACGGAGCCGCCCTGCCCCGCGGTCGCGCTCAGCTGGTCGAGCACGAGCTGCGAACCGCTGAACCGGCCGCTCGCCTTCACATTGGTAAGCAGCGTGCCGGTGACGGTGCTTTCGAGCCGCGCATTCTCGGTCCGCACCGAGCCGCGGATCACGGGATCGGCAAGCCGCCCGGTAACATCGGCGCCGATGGCCACCGGACCCGACAGGTCGAAAACCTCCACCCCGGTCAATCGCCACAGCGTGTCGGCGGCGCCGTTGTAGCGCACCTGCGCGAAGAGCGGCGCATTCTGGAGGCGCGTCATCAGGTCGCCGCCGCCGGCCAGCGGTGCGATGCGTGCCTGTGCGCGGCCGATCGTCTTGCCCCCGCTGGCCGCGACCGCGCGCGCCGCAAGCTTGGTGCCGTCGAGAATGGCGGTGAGGCCGAGGTCGATGGGCTTTGACGACAGCAACAGACCCGAGCGGCTGAGCCCGCGCACGCGCAGATCGGCGCGTCCCGTCGGCTCGGTGGTCGCGCTCTGCTGCCGGTAGTCGAGCTTGCCTGTCGCAACGCCGCCCAGGCCAAGCTCGGGCCAGATCATGTCGAGTACCGAGAGCGGCATGCGTTCAAAGGTCGCGTTGATCTCGTTGGGGCCGCCGCCGAACAATCCCGCGACCCTGACCCCGCCGCCGTTGAAACTGAGCGCGGTCGGCGCGAGCCGCCAGCCGTCTTCCTCACGCGTCAAAACCGCCGGCCCTGCCAGCTTGACGGGCCGCTGGTCGATCGTTCCCTCGCCCGTGATGCTGAACCGGTCGTGCGCAATGTCCGCGGCAAGCCGCAGATCGAACGCGCGGCCGCGCGCGCCGCGGACGAGCGCGTTGACCTGCCCCGCTCCGCGCTTGAGCTGGGCGGTGCCCTGGAGGCGCGACAGCGCGATCGCACCGCGGCGGACGCCCCTCAAGTCGAAGTCGGCGTCAATCGCGGTGCCCTCGGGATCGAGCAGCATCGTCGCCTGGACGCGGCCGCGGCGGATCGCGATTTCGGGCGGGCCTTCGAAGCGCGCGCCGCGCGCGGTGAGGTCGGCGACAATCTGCTGAATTCCGCTCACCGGCGCGAAGGCAAGGCTGCCCGCAAGACCGCCGCCATCAATATCGAGCCGGCCGTCGAAACCGCCGGGCAGGCTCCTCAGCTGCCCCTTTGCGGTGGTACCCGAGACCTTGAGTTCTGCGATCGCGATTGTAGCGGGCTCCCCCTTGGGCAGCAGAATCGCACCGTTGCTGGTGAAGGGCCCCAGCGTCGATCCGCCCGCGGCCTGATAGGCGAATCCCTCGTTGGTCGGATCGAGCTTCAGTTGGACATTGCTGAGGCCCAGCGCATCCATCGGCTGCGCAAGCACGATGTCGAGCTTTGGCCGGTCGATCTGACCGTCGAGCTTCAGGCTGAACGGTCCATATTGCTGCTGGCGGCCGCTGCCCTCGAAATGGAAGCTGCCATCGCGGCGGCGGATGCCATTGCCCGTCAGGCTGATCGCGGGTGCGATGAGCCTGAGTCCGCGAAGATAGAGGATGCCGTCGGGCCCACGTTCGAGCCCCGTCGTGATGACGGGGAGGCCGCCTGCCAGACCGCGCAGGAACGCGTTGTCGAAACGGCGAACCCAGGCCTGCCCCCTGCCGACGATGCGCGTGCCCTTGCCGCCGGGGCCCGGCACGACCTTGAAATCGGCCTTGACGTCGACGATGCCGAGGCCGGGGATGAGATAGCGGTTGAGCTGTCCGGTCAGGCTGACGTCGTAACGGCCGGTGAGCAGATCGAGGAAGACCGAGATCTTGCTACGGAGCTTGTCCGAGCGGAGCTGGAGGCCGTCGCCGGTCACGGTCTTGGAAGTGACCTTCAGAATGCCCTCTACCGACAGATTGGCGAGGATGCCGCCCGCAACGTCGCCCACGCCGGTGACGCGGCGCGCGGTGAGTTTTACCGGCAACGTGATCGGCGCCCTGGACAGTCTCCCCTTCCCCGCGGCACGGACCTGCTCGAACCCCGTCTGGTCGAAGGCGAGATGGGGCGCGGTGAGCAGATATTCGAAGCGCGCGGTCGCGAATGGCCCATCGAACAGCGTCTGCAGCTTGATGCCGCGACCAGTCATGTTGGGAAACAGCGCGCGCGGCTGCAGCAGGTCTGCGGTGACGCGCATGTCATCGAGCGAAGAACGCGCCAGATCGACGATGCCGTCGGCCTTCACGATCAGCGCCTTGGCGCGTAGCGCGAGCTCCAGGTCGAACCGGCGATTGGCAAGCGTGCCACGCCCGGCGACCGCGATCCGCGGTGCAGTCAGCCGCGCGACCTTGCCCTGGCTGACCGCGGACGGGACGAGTGTACCCGCGAGCGAATAAACGCCCTCGGTCACGCCCAGCTTGAGATCGACGACGCGCTTGTCGGACATATCGACGAGCGCGGTGCCTTGCCAGCGTTTCCAGCGGCCGTCGCCCTTGATCACTGCCTTGATCGGGCGCTCGGTGCCGAGCAGCTTGCCGAACACGCTGCGCGCGGGTGCATCGAGATTCAGGTCGATATCGAAGCGGTCGCGATCGGGCTCGGCGTCGAGGAGAAGCGTGAGCCGGTCGCCGCCCTCCTCGACCAGCGCATTGAGATCGACCTTGGCGCGGCCCGAACGGATGTCGGCCGATCCCGCGAGCCGGCCGATCCGGCGCTGACCCGCGACCGCAGGTTCGATCCGCAGGCGATCTATGCGGAGCTCGCCGATGCGGATATCGAAGCCGGGCAGGATCGGCCCCGGCTTTTCGGGCGGGATGAACTTGGGCGCCTTGTGCAGCGTCGCGAGCGGTGCGGTTGCACTGGTGATGTCGAGCGTGTTGTTGAGCCAGGCGATCGGCGTCCAGTCCAGCCGCACATCTGGCGAGTCGAACAGAAGCCCTTGGGAATCGTAGATGCGCAGGTCGCGTAGCCGTGCCTTGCTGTAGATCGACCCGTCGATCCGGCCGATCTTGATACGCAGGCCCGATTTGGGCGCAAGCCGTTCGATCCGGTCGATAAGGAAGCGGTGCCCCGGATCGGTGTCGATTGCCCAGAGCGCGACAAAAGCCAGCAGCAGCAACCCGAGAACGGCGCCGACGAGCCAGGTGATGGCTCGGCCCCAGCGATTGCGGCGCGGCGTGACGGGGGCGGTCTCGTCCACCATCAGAAGGCCTGTCCCAGCGAGACATAGACCGCAATCTTGGGGTCACCCGGCTGCGGATTGATCGGCGTGCCGACATCGACGCGGATCGGGCCGAAATTGGTGTAATAGCGCGCACCGATGCCCGCGCCGAAGCGCATATTGCCGAAATCGGGGGTACTGTCGGTGCTGATGCTGCCCGCATCGATAAAGGGCACGACGCCGAAATTGCCGAAGCGGACGCGCGCCTCGAGCGAGAATTCGGCCAGCCCCTTGCCGCCGATGGGGTTATTCTCGGCATCGCGCGGACCGATGCTCTGATAGCTGTAACCGCGCACCGATCCGCCGCCGCCTGCATAAAAGCGCCGCGAAGGCGCCACCGTGTCGCGATCGACGCCGACGATCGTCCCGAGCCGCGTCCGCCCGGCAATCACGACACGATCGCTGACCGGGTAATAGGCGCTCGCGTCGAGCTGGGCCTTCAGATAGCCGTGGAAGCCGTCCTGAAGCGACCCTTCGGGCGAGACGCGTCCGGTCAGGCGGAAACCCTTGGACGGATTGAGCAGGTCGTCCGACCCGTCATAGGTGAGGAAGGATGGCAGCGCCGCAATGTAGTAGGTCCGTCGGCTGGTGTCGGTCGTCGAGCCCTCGCGCCCTCGCTCCTTCGACGCGATCAACTCCGCGCCGAGCGACCATGTCCATTTCTTCTGGAAGATGATGTTGGTTTGTCGCTCGAGGCTTCCGGAGACCGCGAAGGTACGGGCATCATAGGCGTCAACATCGACATGGCTGGCGGCGATCTGGGCATTGAGCACCCGATCGCGCTTCCTGAAGTTGTTCCTGCGGAACTGGACGCTGAACAGCTGCTCCTTCGTGCCGGCGACACCGCGCACGGTCAGCGCGCCTTCGGGCTTGATGAAATTGCGGTGCTGCCAGCTTGCCTCGAGCCGCACGCCCTCGCCGGTGCCATAGCCAAGCTCGCCCGCAATCGTGCGCACGGGTGCGGGCTCGACCGCCACCGCCACGTCAACGCTGTCGGGCGTAGCTCCGGGAACGACCTCCACCTTGGCTGTGGAGACCAGCCCGGTCTGGATCAGCGCGCGGCGCAGGTCGTCGATGTCCGCGGCGTCATAGGGCTCGCCAGGCTTGAAGCGCGCGATGCGCTGGACATGACGCGCGCTGAAGATGTCGTCATTGGCGAGCGTGACCTTGCCAAAGGTGCGCGGCGTGCCGGGATCGACATTGACGACGAGCTTGACCGTGCGATCCTCGTGGTCGACGACGACCTCGGGCTCCTCGATCTTGGCGAAGGGAAAGCCTTCACGACCGATCTTGGTGCGCAACGCGGCTTCGCCCGCAAGCACCGCGTCCGAGTTGACCGGATCATTCTCGGAGATCTTGAAGGCCTCGCGCAGACCAGCAGCCTTGTCGCCCGCCTTTTCGAGACCGCGCAGCTCCACATCGGTGAAGCGGTAGATCTCGCCCGGCTCGACGGTCAGTACGACCAGCAGATGGCCATTGGTCCCGGTCTCGACCTTGGTGGCGACGCGGGCGTCATAATAGCCCGCGGCGCGCAGGATCGTTTCGAGCAGTTCCTGATCCTCGTCGGCGCGCCGGTTGATCTGCGCAACATTCGCCGGCTTGCCCCTGCCCTGCTCGAGCGTGGAGAGCGCCTTGAAACGCGCGCGCATCACGTCGGATTCGATCTTGTCGAGCCCGTCGACGCGGACGTCATAGCGGCGTTCATCGGTGATCTCGACTGCGACGGGCTGTCCCGTTTGCGCCTCGGTGCCCTGCGGCAGATCGGGCATGTCTTCGAGATCAGGCCATTCGACACCGAAATCGGGCATATCGGTCATCGGCGCTTCGGGATCGAACATCGGCTCTTCGGTTGGCACCTCCTGCTCCTGCTGCGCATATGCGGGCACGCTCGTGCCGCATATGATGAGCACAGCCAGCGCGGACGCTCGAGCGCAGGGCTGCGGGAGGTTGAGACGCATGCGCTTTTGTTAGCGGGACTTTATGCGTCCCGCCAGCGCCCAACCGCCGCGCATCATGCGGTCAGGGCGCAAATGCCACAATTGGTCACGATTCAGTGAACGACCTTGGGTGCTTCGTCGATCGACAGGTGCACGATCAGCCGTTCGATCTGCCGCCAGCGGCAGAAATTGCGGACATTGCCGCGATCGCGGCTGATATCGGCGCGCGCCGCCGCCTCGAAGCCGGCATCGTCGCCAAAGCGCGCCATCAGGCTGACGGCTTCCTCATAGGCTGCACGATCCGTAACATAAGGCAGCATGGCCAATCCCCTCGGCGTATCCGGCAATGCCCTATCAAGAGCCGTGCCATGCCGGACGCGCAAGACGGGTCGCGCGACACAATGGTCAACGCCGCATTAGCCCAATGCCGTTTCGGGACAGTCGCCCCGCATCGGGACGGCTGGTGTGCCGCGCCGGGACGTGGCAAGGGCGTCGCCATGACCGACAAACCCACTTCGCCTTCCCCGATCGCGGGCGGCGCGGCCATCGCGCTCTGCACCATCCTTGGCGTCATCGTCGGCGCCGTTCGCGGCCAGCCTTCGCTTGGCTTTCTCGCAGGGGTTGGCCTAGGTGTCGCGATCGCGGTCGCGGTATGGCTGTGGGACCGCAGTCGCCGCAGCTAATTGGTCAGTTGATCTTGCGCCCTGCCCAGACAACGCGGCCGATCACCGTGACCGTGTCCGGGTTACAGTCGACCCAGTCGGGATAGGCGGGATTGTCGCTGCGGATGGTAAAGCGCCGCCCCGACGGGTTGACCGCCAGCCGCTTGACGATCAGCGCATCCTCGATGCGCAGCACGTAGATGCCATCGCGCAGCCGGTCGACGCCGTCGCTGCGATCAACGAGGATCTCGTCGCCGTCGGCAAGCGTGGGCGCCATCGAATCCCCCTGCACCGCGATCATCGACAAGCCTGTCGGATTGCCGCCGACCAGCGCGCGCAGCCACCCCGCCTGAAACGCCAGATTGACCTGCACCCGGTCCTCCGCGCCGAGAGCGCCCGGCCCAGCTGACGCGCCGACGTCAAGCCGCGGCACCAGGATCAGATCGGGCGCAGCCGGTTGCGAGGATCGCCCTGCCGGCCCCCTCGACCGTGCCGGCCCGCCCAGCAGCGCCTCCTCGACACCGAAATATTCGGCGAGCACGCGACGGTCATCCTCGTCGAGCTTCTTGGGAACGCCGCGCTTGATGAACTGCTGGATATAGGCGGGATTGCGCCCGATCATGCGCGACAAAGAGGAAAAATCCTCTCCGCGATCGCGAATAAGCGCCTCAAGATAGGTGCGGATTTCTACCGGCTCCATGACCACATGATACAGATAGGAAAATTCCTAGACAAGTAGGAAAATGAGGAACAAACAGGGAACATATCTTGGTGATTCTCAATATGGAGGCGAAGGATGCACCTGCTCAGGCGGATCGAAAGGCATTTGCGGCGGCACGCGATCCCGGCCACGCGCTTCGGGCGCGAGGCTGTTCGCGATCCCCGGCTCGTCCACGACCTGCGCAACGGCCGCGAGCCGGGCGCGCGGCTCACCGCACGCGTGACGCACTATATGGACGAGATCGATGCGGGAGCGGGTATATGAGCAACGCACACCATATGCTCACACGGCGACTCCACGCCTATTTCGGCGCGCACGGCCTGGCCCCGCAGCTGCGCGCGAGCCGGAGCGAGCGCTGGGCGAGCGCGACCTTTTCGGGCGCGCGTCATCATTTCGATTTCGCGCTGGACGACGGCGGCCAAGGCGCGCGCGATAGCCTTGGCCAAGCGGGCACGGCGATCAGCGACGCCGATTTCAGGCTGCCCGGACATATCCTTGCGGATATTGGCCTGGTGACGTTCGGCGAAACGGCGACGTGCTTCGCGATCGAGGCATTGACGGTGGAGGCGGCGTGAAAGATTGCTAGAGCCTGATCGTTTGAGGTGGAAGCACTATGCGCTTCCGCCGAAAGCGTGAATCAGACTCTATTCAAAGAGTTGAGACCTTGATTCACGTTTCAGACCGATTCAGCCTGAAACGATCAAGGTCTAGCGGCTGAGCGCGCTCATCCGCCGCAATGTGCCGAGCGCATCGCGCAGCGCCTCATCCATGTCGCCGAGTGACTGGGACGGTGCGGCAGGGCGCGGCTCGGGTGCCGCGGCGACGGGCGTCGGCTCGACGCGACGGCGGCGTTCGAGCCCGGCTTCGAGACGATCGAGCAGTTCCATCAGCGTCAGGGCGCCCTGATCGACCGGCATCTGTGCGGCCGCGGCATAGACGGGGACGGGTTCGGCGATGGGTTCCGCGAAGACCGCGTCCGCCTCTACCGGCGCGAATTCGGCGAGTTCCGCGAATTCGGGCTCATCGGCGCTGTCATAGGTCTTGTCTTCGTCGAACTCCGACCGCAGCGCGGGCAAGGGCGGCGGGACCTGCCACATGGCGCGCGCGATCGGCGAAAGGTCGAGCAGCTCGGGCTGTTCCTCGACGACCGCGTCAACGAGCTCATAGGGCGCATCGACAATCTCGACCGACGGGACTTGTTCCTCGGCCTTCGCCATTGCGCCAAGATCGCTCTCGGCAAAGATCGGGCGACGGGGCTCTGCGCCCTCAAACGCGGCGAGCACGCGACGACGTGGCGTGACCTCTTCGGTCGCCAGCGGTTCGGCGCGGCCGCGCCGTGGCAGCGCACGCGCGACGCGATCGGCCAACGTCAGCCCCGCGGCGGTCAGCGTCATCGCGAGGACCGCCCCGCCGATCGCGAACAGCGCGCGTGCGGTGATGCCGAGCGGCGGTGCCGCAGCGGGCACGAGCGCGGAAAGCCCGCTTGCCGTCACCAGCGCCTCGATCAGTCCCATCGGCGCAAGCAGCGCTGCGGCGGCGACCGCCGACCCCGCGAAGACCGCCATCAGGAACGGAATCGGGAGCGACTTGCCCAATTTGAACGCGAGCGATGCCATGGTTTTATCCTTCAGAGCGCAAGCCCGGTGAGCTTCTGGTAAACGGGGAGATAACGCGAAATATTTGACGACCAGTTACGATCGCGTTCGACAAAGGCGCGCGCGGTGTCGCGGCGCAGCTCCCAGCTAGCGCGATCCGCGAACATCTGTGCCAGCGCCTCGGCCATCGCAGCGGGATCGCCGGGCGGGAACAGCGTTCCGGTGACGCCATGCTCGATCAGTTCGCGATGCCCGCCAACATCGGACGCCGCGACCAGCCGACGCTGCGCCATCGCCTCGAGCGGCTTCAAAGGGGTAACCAGCTCGGTCAGCCGCATCGCCTTGCGCGGATAGGCGAGAATGTCGGCGAGGCTGTAATAGCGCTCGACCTCCTGGTGGGGCACGCGGCCGACGAAATGAATGCGATCGGCCACGCTCGACACCGCGCGCTGCGCGCGCAGCGCATCCTCGATCGGGCCGCCGCCGACGAGTAGCAGGTGCGCAGCGGGGCGTTCGGCGACCAGCAGCGGCATCGCCGCCATCAGATCGTCGAGGCCCTCATAATCGTAAAAGCTGCCAATGAAGCCGACGACCTCGGCGCCGTCCAGACCGAGCGCGTGCCTGAGTTCGATATCCGGCCGCGGCGGATCGCCGAACAGCTCGAGATCGACACCATTGGGCGAAACGATGATCTTGGCGGGATCGACCCCACGGACAATCAAATCCTGCCGCAGCCCTTCGCAGATCACCGCAACTCCATCGGCGGCATTTGCGGCGTGGGTTTCGAGTTGACGTGTCAGCCAATAGCGCGGCGAGCCCTCAGTGCCTGTGCCGTTGCCGACCGCCGCATCCTCCCAGAAGGCGCGAATCTCATAGATCAGCGGGATATTGTGTCGGCGCGCAACGCGCTGCGCGGCGAGCGCGTTGAGCACGGGCGAATGCACGTGGAGCTGATCGGGGCGCCAATCGCGCACGAGTGCGTCGAGCCGCGTAGCGAGCGCCTGGATCTCGCGCCATTCGCGCAGTGGACTCGGTCCCTTGAGCGGATGCGGCGTGCGGAAGAAGAGCAGACCATCGACCTCCTCGGGATCGCCGCTGCTGGGCGCCGAATGCCGCGCCCCTGTCAGCCCCGCCACCTCCCAGCCGCACGCCAGCTGCGCCTTCAGTATCGCACGCGTGCGGAAGGTATAGCCGCTGTGCAGCGGCAGGCTGTGGTCAAGGATGTGCAGGATGCGCACCGCGTTCGGGTCCCCCAATTCGTCCGGTCGCTTCGACATGCCATCAAGAGACTTAACGCGACGTCAACTCGGGCGCGTTAAGTGTGCACAGGTGATCGACAATTTCTCCCTTGCGCTGACGCATGGCCTGCTTCTGCTCGCGGCATGGCGACTGTTGTTCCGCGCCGATCTCGATCGCGAGGACGAGGATCAGGGCGGTGCGTGACCTCGTCTTCGTCGCCTTCCTCATGGCGCTGCTCGCCACGGGCTTCCGGCGCCCCTTCCTGCTCGTGCTCGCCTATGTCTATGTCGACGTGGTCGCGCCGCAACGGCTGACCTACTGGCTGCTCAATTTGGTGCCGGTCTCAATGATCGCGGCGGCACTCGCGATGCTCTCCTGGGCACTGGTGGACGATAAGCGCAACGCCCGCGGGGCGCCGCGCCAGCTGCTTATGCTCGTACTGCTCGGCTATTGCTGGATGACCACGGTCAACGCCGACTTCCCGATCGAGGCGGCGTTCAAATGGGAATGGGTGTGGAAGGCGATGGCCTTCGCGATCTTCCTGCCGCTGACGCTCACGACGCGGCTCAGGATCGAGGCGCTCGCGCTCTACATGGTGCTATGCGCGGCCTCGATCATCATTGTCGGCGGGATCAAGACGCTGGCATCGGGCGGCGGCTATGGCGTTCTCAACCTGATGGTAAGCAACAATGCCGGACTTTACGAAAGCAGCACCATCTCCGCGATCGCCATCGCGATCATCCCGCTGATCCTCCACCTGATGAAGTTCGGGACGATCTTTCCGCCCGACCGGCGCGTCCGGCTGTTCGGCGCCGCGCTGATCTTCGCATGCCTGCTGATCCCGATCGGCACCGAGGCGCGCACGGGGCTGGTCTGCATCGGCGTGCTCGCACTGCTACTGCTGCGCGATGCCAAGCGGCGCCTGCTCTATCTGGGGCTGATGGGCGCCGCCGGCATACTCGCCCTGCCCTTTCTGCCACAGAGCTTCACCCAGCGCATGGGGACGATCGGCGAATATCAGGCGGACAGTTCAGCTTCCTCGCGCGTGGCGGTGTGGCAATGGACATGGGAGTACGCCAAGGAGCATCCGCTGGGCGGCGGCTTTGACGCCTTTCGCGGCAATCATCTGCGCGTCGAGAAGGTCGAGACGCAGACGGTGGGAAATGTGAAAGACGTCACGCGCACCGTCGAAACCGACATCGCGCGCGCCTATCACAGCGCCTATTTCGAAATGCTGGGCGAGCAGGGCTATCCCGGACTGGCGCTCTGGCTGATGATCCAGCTGGGCGGACTATGGCGCATGGAGGTGCTGCGCCGCCGCTATCGCAAGGCAGGCGAGGAGGATCGCTGGGTCGTTTCGCTCGCCACCGCGCTCCAGAACGGGCAAATGATCTATCTCGTCGGCGCGGCGTTCATCGCGATCGCGATCCAGCCCTTTGCGCTCATGATGATCGCGCTCCAGATCGGGCTCGACACCTATCTGGGACGCCGCGCGAAGGACAAGGCCTTCGTGCCAATGGCGCCGCCCCGCCGCAGCGGACCACTCCCAGCATGAGCGTTCGGCCCGCAGAACTAAAGAGCCTTACGAGCATTCGCGGCATCGCCGCCTGGCTGGTCGTGCTCTATCACGTTCGCTCGGGAATGGGCGGCTATCTGCCCGAAACCGTGATGGCGGCACTCGCCAAGGGCTATCTGGCGGTCGATCTGTTCTTCATGCTTTCCGGCTTCGTGCTGTGGCTCAACTATGCCGAGCGGCTGCAGGAAGGCGGCCTCGCCTCGGTCCCCGGCTTCTACTGGCGTCGGATCGCGCGTGTGTGGCCGCTTCATGCCTTCATCCTGGCGGGCCTGCTTGCTTTCGCACTGCTGCTCAAGGCGAGCGGCCGCGGCAACGACGCCGCCTATCCGCTGTCCGAGCTGCCATTGCATATCGCGATGCTCCAGAACTGGGGCTTCACGAGCGGACTGAGCTGGAACCACCCGGCGTGGTCGATCAGCTGCGAGTTCGCGGCCTATCTCCTTTTTCCGCTGATCGTGCGTGCGGTCGACTGGCACAAGGCGCGCACGTCACTACTGGCTGCCGGGCTCGTCACGCTTGCCGCTCTCGCATGGCGCGTGATCGACACGCCCGGACTCGGCGACGACATCACCGGGTTCGGATTGTGGCGGTGCCTGATCGAGTTTGCGATGGGCACGATCCTGTGCACGCTGTGGCAGCGCTGGCGCGGGCGGCCGGACGCGGCCCCGGTCGCGGCGGGTGTGGCGGCGATTGCGGCTGGCGGCTGGACGATGGGCCTTGGCGAGACCTTCGTCGTGCCGCTGTTCCTTGCTGCTCTGCTCGCGCAGTTCGCATTCACCGACGACGCACGCCGCAATCCGCTGCGCGCACGCTCGCTGGTCTGGCTGGGCGAGATCAGCTACGCGACCTATCTGGTGCATTTCCCGCTCTTTGTGCTCTTCAAACTGATCTTCGTGACCGATCCCACCGCGATCACGGGGCCGCTGATCGCCCTCTATCTGGCGTTCGTGCTCGGGACCTCGGCGCTGCTCCATCATTGGGTGGAAAAGCCCGCGCAGCGCGCGCTCAACGGCCTCGCACCCGGCCCGCGCCGTACCGTCATGGCCTGAACCTCGCGGAACGATCCGGCCCGGCCAGGGGTTGAGATCGGGTTCGGAAACGAGGAGTTGGTGTGCCGAAGCTCTGTTATGTCGACGACGGTCTGCCCGGCATCAGCCGGCGTCGTTCGGGCCGCGCCTGGGCCTATTTCGATCCCAAGGGCAAGCGCATCACCGATCGCGACGAGATCGACCGACTGAATGCGATCGCGCTGCCGCCCGCCTATGAGGATGCATGGTTCTGCCCCTCGCCCGACGGACACATCCAGGCGACCGGATTCGATGCGCGCGGCCGCAAGCAATATCGCTATCACGCTGATTTCCGCGCGCAGCAGGAAAACGCTAAATATGATCGCTGCGCCGATTTCGGACGCGCGTTGCCGCTGATCCGCGCGCGTGCCGAGGCCGATCTGCGGCGCACGACTATCTCGAAGGAGCGTGCGGTCGCCGCGATTGTACGGCTGCTCGACCTTGGCAGCATCCGGATCGGCAACGAGGCGTACGCGCGCGCCAACCGGAGCTTCGGCGCAACTACGCTCAGGACGCGCCATGCCGATGTGCGCGGGCGGACGCTACGCCTCGCCTATCGCGCCAAATCGGGCAGACAGAGGGTAGTGGCGGTGACCGATGGCTCACTCGCCCGTTTCGTCAGGCGATGCCAGGATCTGCCGGGGCAGCATTTGTTCCAGTATCTCGACGAGGATGGCGCTCCCAGTCCGGTCAGTTCGACCGACGTCAATGCCTATCTGCGCGAGGCGGCGGGCGAGGATTTCACCGCCAAGCATTTCCGGACGTGGAGCGCCAGCGTGATCGCCTTTCGGACGCTGCATGAAACCGAGGCACCGTTGCCGATGCGCGCATTGCTGGAACCCGTGGCCGCGGCGCTCGGCAACACGCTCGCCATCGCGCGCAAATCCTATGTGCATCCCGCGCTGATCGCATTGGCCGGCAAGCAAAATCCTCTGCCCTTGCGTCTGCCCCGCGCCACCCGGTATCTGAGCCGCACCGAACGCGGGTTGATCGACTGGCTCGACAGCCTTGACACCAAATCGGCGCGCCCAGCGATCGCCGCCTGACAAGGACGCCTGATGACCGTCACTAATACGGCCCCCCCCCTGATTCCCGATGGCGGCACTGGCCGCACGCTGATGGAGCTCTGGAACGACGCCGCGCGCTGGTTTTCCAGCCACAGCATCGAGATCCTCATCGCCGCGGGGATCGCAACCGCCATCGTCTTCGCGCTGATCGGGATAAGGCGCTTCGGCGTGCATCTGTGCCGGAGGGAGGACCATACCGGCTGGCGCACGATCGTCGGCCGCGCGGTTTCGAAGACGGGCACCTTTTTCATCGTGATGATCGCGGCCCGGCTGGTTGCGGGCTATGCCGACGCGCCACCGCTGATCTTCCGCACGATCGCGTTTCTCTTCACCATATCCGCCGTCCTGCAGTTCGCCGTCTGGGCGCGCGAGGTCGTGCTGGGCATTATCGAGCGCCGCGCCGGCAGCGACGACTATCATGGCGAGGCGATCAACAATGCGATGGGGATCATCCGGCTGCTGGTGACCGTGGCGGTATTCGCGATTGCGGGCGTCGTCGTCCTCGACAATCTGGGGGTCAACATCACCGGCCTCGTAGCGGGCCTCGGCATCGGCGGCATTGCGATCGGCATGGCCGCCAAGGGCGTGTTCGAAGATCTGTTCGCCGCTCTATCGATCCTGTTCGACAAACCCTTTCGCCGCGGCGACGCGATCAAGTGGGACTCGACCTCGGGTACCGTCGAATCGATCGGGCTCAAGACGACGCGTATCCGCGCGATCAGCGGCGAAGAGGTCATCGTCTCCAACGCCAACCTGCTCAGCAAGGATGTCCACAACATGGCACGGCTGCACCGCCGTCGCCAGATCCTCACCTTTGGCCTGATCTACCAGACCCCGCCCGAAACCTGCACGCGCGTCCCGGAAATCATCCGCGACGAGATCGAGGCGCTGGGGAAATCCCAACTCGTACGCTGCGGCATGACTGGCCTCGGCGAATCGAGTCTCGATTTCGAAGTGCAGTTCGACGTACTCTCCGACGATTTCGAGGTCGCCTTCGCCGTGCGCAGCAATGCCTGCATCGCGCTGCTCAAGCGCTTCGCAAGCGAAGGCATCGAATTCGCCTATCCGACGCAGACGACCTTCACCGCGGCGCCCAACGGCAAGATCATCATGCCCTATCGCGAGCGCGAGCCGGCGACGAAGGCGGGTTGATCAAGCGTCGGCTGTGGTCCCGACCGCGGCCCCAAGACGAAAGCCCGATGCTTTTCGATCGACTGCAAGGTGACGTTGCGGAATCCAGCGCTTTTGACTCAGCGGCTTTTCGCGCCGTATTTTCGGCGCCATTCGGCAACGCGCGCACGAGGATCACCGGCGTCGATCTGCCCGAAATGGTCGAAAGGAAAAAGATGAAGCACGTCCCCGTCGCGGAATTGATGGCAAAGAAGGGTGAGGCAATCGGCACCTCCGAATGGCTGGCCGTCGATCAGGCGATGATCGACAAGTTCGCCGACGCGACGGGCGATCACCAGTTCATCCACGTCGATCCCGACAAGGCGAAGCTGACGCCCTTTGGCGGCACGATCGCGCACGGTTTCCTGACGCTGTCGCTCTTTCCCATCCTGTTCGAGAAGTCGGATGCCCTGCGCGCCGAGGGCGTGAAGATGGGCGTCAACTATGGTGGCAACAAGGTGCGCTTCCTCGCCCCTGTTCGCTCGGGCAAGCGCGTGCGCGGCCATTTCAAGCTGCTCGACCTCGAGGAGAAGCGGCCGGGCCAGTTCCAGCAGACGATCGAGTTCACGGTGGAGATCGAGGGCGAGGACAAGCCAGCACTCATCGCCGAATGGATCAGCCAGTTTTTCATGTGAAGCAGTAAAGCCCCTCTCTTCCAGGGAGGGGTTGGGGTG
>NZ_JBYSXE010000038.1:0-39026 GCF_058781925.1 Sphingobium sp. FW306-1B-F04DB
CCCCCCCAAGCGGTTACCTGCGGCTTCATGAATGCATGACTGGTTCCAGGCGGCGGACAACGCGTTCTGAACGGTCGGGAGCGGCCGCAACCAGCCGATCGACCGCCGCTGCAAAATGTCGGGAATTCTCGCCCCCGATGGTTACTTGGCCCCGATCTCGGCTACACGGGTTGCCATGACGCACGGTTCCAAACCACACACTCCATACTCTGTCGAGCGTCTCGCCTGGCAGGACCCGGTCCTGGGCGAAATCGCGTTTCCGGCGGGTGCGATGACGATCAGCAGCGGCTTCGGCTCAGGATTGACGCGCCGGGTGGGCGATCCTTCCGGAGATCTATGGGCGATCGGCGACCGCGGACCGAACATGAAGGTCAAGACGGCCGTGAAGCGATACGGTTTGCGCGGGCTGGAATCGCTGGCGGGGCTGAGCGGTGCCAAGATCATGCCCCGCGTCGATATAGGACCGGCGCTTGCCCAACTGCGAGTGGCCGACGGCAAGGTCGAGATCGTTCGGACCCTTCGACTTGCCGACGAGAATGGCATGCCGGTTTCCGGCCTGCCGATGCCGTCCAGTGATCATGTGCTCGCGGAGCCAGTGTTCGATCTCAAGGGAAGACCGCTTCGTCCGGATCCGGACGGGCTCGATACCGAAGGCGTCGTCGCGATGGACGATGGAAGCTTCTGGGTTGGAGACGAGTTCGGCCCGTCGCTGGTGCGCGTCGATGCGCAGGGCAAGGTGGTCCTGAGGCTTGTGCCTGAAAATGCCAATCTCGACGGCATGCGCTCGGCACATGCCGTCCTTCCCGCGATTGCCGGCAAACGGCAGCTCAATCGTGGCTTTGAGGCGCTAGCTCTCTCGGCTGACACGAAATGGCTGTTTCTTGCGTTCCAGAGTCCGCTCGCGCATCCCGACGAAGCAACGCACAGGAAAGCGCGCCATGTTCGGCTCTGGCAGCTTGACGCAGCGACTGGAGCCATTGCAGCACAATATCTCTATCCCCTCGATCCGCCTGAAACATTTCTCCGTGATCGGGCGCGCGGCGCGTTTGAACGCGAGGACATAAAGGTGAGCGAGATAGCCTGGCTTGCAGATGAGACGCTGCTCGTGCTCGAGCGTGGCTCCGAAACGACAAAGATATATCGCTGCGCAATTTCGGAAAATTTCGCCCTGAGCCCGGAGCACCTTAGTGTCGCCACGCGTCCGACCATCGAGCAGCTCAGTGCGGACAGTGACGAATTTGTTTTACCCACCCTGCACAAGCAATTGCTGCTGACCAGCGACGATGTGCCGGAACTTGTTGCCGACCTAGAGGGCATGGCAGTCCTGTCACCGACCGAATTGCTGCTCGTCAACGACAATGACTTCGGGGTAGAGGGAGTGGAAACCAGCTTCTGGAAAGTCACATTCAACGCCGCTGTTCTCGTCTGACTATCTAAGTCCGAAATCGCAAACTATGCCAGCGCTTGTTGGAATCAATCTCGCAACTTGCGCGTAAGCGATAGCAAGCGCGTCGCGACTAGGAACTTCTAGCGGACCACAGCTTCAGATCAGCAGTAGCTTCCAACCAAACGGTCGAATTGCGTTGCGCTGATTAAACCGACAGGAGGCGTCCGAAGAAGGACCGATACCGCTGCAGGCTGAGCCGAAGATCTTCGGTCGACACCTCATCGCCGCGATCCCATTGGCCCTCGAGATGCGAGCGTTCCTCGGCGAAAACATTGGTCAAGCGCTCCATCGCGGCCGCCACAAGAGCGTCTGCATCTTCTACGGCTCGCCGGGGCTCATCTACAAATCCTGCCTGAATCAGTTCCCAACGCTTTCTAAAATCATCTGCCTCTTGCGGGGGAAAAAGCGCTGCCTGTACGTCTGTGCGCAGGTCATCAGGCGGCTCGCCCTCCATGCCCTCACGAAATGCAGGCGCCGACCGACCTTCCAGGTCCACAATCGTCGGATCTTCTGCGGGCGCCGACTCGAAATCGCGTTCCCTAGCCACGGTTCTTCTCCTTTCTCATGTCAGGTACGGGGCTCGTGTCGGGCTCGTTGACCAGATCATCGAAGAGCGCGCGATAGTGGATCATTGCCTGTCGCAATTCCTCGGTACTCGCACCGTCCTGCTCGTGCCGCAAAGCGATGTCATGCCCCGCGCGGTAGTTTTCGACCACCGAACCGTGGTCCACCGAAAGGTCTGCTGCGCGCTGTTCAAAGTTGGACACCGGATAGCCGCTCACGTGCATCACATCACGAAGCAGTTTGTCGGCCTCACCAATGGCCGCGGACGGGTCGTCGACAAATCGTGACTGAACATTGCGCCATCCATTGATGAATTCCTCGCGCTTCACAGGCGGTAACGGATGGATCTTGAATGTCGCCACCCGCTTTTCGCGCTTTCGCAGCACCGCCTCCGCCTTGTGCCTGTCGCCTGTGTCATGCAGCGCTTGGGAATATTCAGGGCCAAAGCGGGACTGCAGTTTGGCGCTTCGCCGGCTGTTGATCAAAAGGCCCAACAGTGCTGCTGCAAATAGCAAGACAAGCAGGCCAAGGACAATTTCCGTAGTGGTCAAGGAAACCACGGGTGCTACTCCTTACTGCTCTAAACGCACCCCGCGCTCAGGAAACCCCATGCGTTTTCTGGTGATACGAGATCAACCAGAGGCACATGAGTTTGTTCCGCCGGAACCGGCGTTACCGACGACCAGAGGTTGAAGGGGCGGGTGGCGCTGCGACGGGCGCCGGCATCGACAGGGCCGAGGTCGCAAGATCGACGGGGGCAGGCCGCGTCATGACGAGCGGCTTCGGCGCCAACCCGGGGAGCGCACTTGTCCTCACGCATCCAGGGGCACCTGCTCACTCTAGATCAATGTCGGGTCGACGAGGGCAGGGCACGGCAACGTTGCTTGACCGCCCGGAGCCGGGATCCGTGTTTGCAAGCTCAGCCCCAACTGCCTGGGCCTACCACCAACCCGTGGACTAGCCATAGCTATAAGCCACGAAAACATGGACGCGACCCGATCCGAAGTGGATTTCCTTGTCGGGCCCCGGGCCGGCTATGCGCTGGGCGCTCCTCTCGATCGCTTCCTGTATCCGGGCAGGAACAAATCGGGTTTCCGCTCGCGAGGCAGGCGGAGGTTAGCAGGCCGAGACAGCCTGCTACCTGTGGCGTCGCCGAAGAGGTTCCGGGCATTCTTGTGCATGTTCATCTGGTCCTCCCGAGAGCCGAAGTGTCCCAACCTCAGTCTGCTCGGCCGGGACCGTGAACAACCTATCGAAAGCTCACGGCTAGCGGTCATTGAAAAAGGCGCAAGAATGAACCAGCTAGCCACGCGCCTGCGCCCTCGAACAGCCACCAGAGCAGCGATCCGCCGATGAGCAGTGCCAGGATGCAGAATTCGACGATGACGCCGCGATCTCTTTTCATGGACCCGTACGCTAGGCCGGCGACGCGCCAAATGCATCCCCTTGGGAGGATCGCAGCCCGGATCACGTTCGACTATCCATCGGACGCCACGGCTGAATCATTCTTCAAGGGACACTCGATAACCATGTCACTATGGCTCTATGACGTCAGCATTCCCGTTTTCATCTCGGCACTTCGCAATCTTGGGCGTCTGCTCGAAAAGGGGCACGCCTTCGCCAATGAGCGTGACACGGCACATACCGCATTGCTCGGCGCGCGGCTCATCTCCGACATGGCGCCCTTAACCGCCCAGGTCCAGCGCGCGAGGGACTCCGCCCGGTTCGCTGCTGCGCGCGTCGCCGGTCTCGAGGCGCCTTCCTTTGCGGACAATGAGCAGAGCTTCGGTAGCTCAAGGCGCGGATCGCAACCACCATCGCATGACTCGAGTCCGTGCCGGCCCTGCGCGATGGACCGCCGCGAGAATGCGACCATCGAGCTGCCGACGCCGGGGCCGCCCACGGCTTCGACGCGAAGACCAATTCCTCGCGTTCGCGCTGCCCAAATTCTATTTCCATGTGACGACCGCCTGTGAGCTTTTAGGGATCAAGAGCGTGCCCATGGGAAAGCGAGATTACCTGGGACCGATTCTCGGCTAGCCGGGCTCACTCGCAACCAATGCCGTCGCCATCGCGGTCGAGATGGCGGCCATAGCCAGGCTCTCCCCGCCTGACGGGGGCTGCACCCGCCGCGCGCGCTGCGCTGCAGTTGCGGTAAGCGCCTGAGCCTCCCGCAGGCCGGGATGCGACCGACTGGTCTGGCTGTTCCGGCCGGTGACAATGATATCCGCCACGCTTCCTGTCATGATGGCATCCCTTGGCGTCCAGCCCGCCGCCATGCGCCGATGCGACCATGGGCAGCGCGAGCAGGACCAAGCCCCAGGCGATGCGTTTCATGAGCTTCCTCTCCTCAGCCGTCTCATGGGCGCGCCGAGGTTAAGAAAGTCATGCCGGCGAGCTCAGCGCCGGATGGATCCAGGGCAGGTGCGCGCGATCCTCAGTCCATCATCCCAGTCGCGCCGATAGACCGCATGGCCGCGCCCGAGCTGGATGCAGGACAAATTGCCGGCCGATACGCTCACGGCGGCGACGGTGCGGCCATATCGATCCTGCTTGATTCGCTCGACCCTGATGGTGCGCCCGGCGATCGCGCGGGCGAGATTGTCGCGGGCGGCGACCGGGTCACCTTGGGCGCATTTGCGCTGTGGCGGGCAGCGGCCCATTTCAGGCGCATCGATTCCGACCAGGCGGATGCGTTCCTTCCCGCAGCGAATGGAATCGCCGTCGGTTGCGAGGCATCCCGAAAGCGCTGCCGCCATCACCAGTCCGAGCATCATGCGCTCGCCTCGGCGGAACGGCGTGCCTGCGCTTCGGATTTCCTTGGCGGCAGCGTCCGGATGGTCGCCGCATATTCGGCAATAAGCACGAATAGCCAGAATTCGAGGCCGCGCATCTCGCCTCCCGCGATGATCGTCGCCAGGCGAAGCCCGAGCATCATGAGCGCCAGGATACGGAATGCGAGGCTGCTCCTGGTCGGCCAGTCAGCGCGCAGCGAAGCGGTCAGCATCATGAAGAAACTGCCGAGCCCGAAAAGGACATAGTCGAACCAGTGATCGGCACGGTAAAGACCGCTCAGCATCGCGGCAAACCAGAACAGGCGGGCAATCGCGAACTGGCTCTGGCGCGTTGCATGGCAGAGCCTGATAATGAGCGGCACGAACAGCGTCCTGCCGATCCAGTGGTCGATCCGGGCGAGCATGGATGGCCTCATCACCCGGCGCGCCTCAACTGGCAACCCACGACCGCTTGTGATCGCGTCATTTTCTTTCCCGCACGGGCCGGCACATGCGCGCTTGCCCGGACGCATGCGCGGTAACCCCATGAAGTAGTTGCACAATCGCTGCTGCTGCGCCAGAAATCCGTCGCTGCATCGTCGTGCAGCCCGGTCCCGCTTAGTTCAATGACCCGAGCGACGGCGGGACCGGTACGGCCTGTACGGTCGGCACGGCATTTGCGGGGTAATGCGGCTAACTGTGCCGTGCAATGCTTTGCATCGCCGTCCCGCCGAACCGGTCCGCGATTCATTGCGACTACGCAACAATGGGGGAATTTTCGTAACGCGGGCGAAGGCGATAACGTGATAACGAGACCGATGTGGAAAGCGCACGAATCAACGAGCTGACAAACATGCAGCGCAACTGCCTCAGACTCGTTGCGCGGCCCATGTCCTCCAAGGAGATCGCGCGTGAGCTGAAGCTCTCGTCCCAGACTGTCGACACGCATGTGAAGCTGGCGATGGGCATATTGGGCGTGAACAGCCGCCACGAAGCGGCGCGGATGCTTGTCGAATTCGAGCGGCCCGGCTCTACCCAATATTTAGTTACCCAATCGCCATGGCTTGCCGAACCGGGTGAACAGCGCTTATCCGGTGTCTCGTCGGCCGGGGATGCAGTCCAGCTGGTCGCCGACGGCCAGGAGAAACTACGCGAACGGCGAGCGCCGTTCGCCAGCCTGGACCAGAAGCGGTGGCGACTGCCTCTTCCGATCGACGGACGACGGGGCAACCCTCTCACGCCGGCCGAGCGGCTGGTCTGGATCCTGGTGATCATGATCGCGACCATCGTATCGCTGGCAATGCTGGCAAGTACCGCCGAGACAATCGGCCGGATCGTGAGCGCGATCGCCACCGACGCCTGAACACCGAAGTCAACCGGATGTCCGGCCGCGTGGGCGACCGGCCAAGGGAGGTATTCATGCTCAATCAACGCCTGTCCATGGCGCGCAGGATCGCGACCGACATCAAGGAAACCGAGCGTGCGGCTGACATGATGGTCGGCCAGATCGCGCAGCTCATCTCGGGGCTCAGCCAGGCGCGCATTGCCACCAACATATCCGCAGCCGTGGGGCAGGGCGCTTTTGCCAATGCCGGCGAAGCCATGGCGCTCGCAATGCAGTTGCGCGGCCGCCTTGTCGCGGCCCATGAAGACCTCGCCGGTGCGCGCCATCAGGCGGGGCTCGACTCCTTCGCGATCGGGGACGGGTCGGATTGCCCGCCACTTCCCGATACCGCGGGCGATGCCAGCCGGCTCAGGGTCGTTTCGGGTGGCTGAACTGATGGCTTGACCGGAGCTCGAGACGATGGTCCGGTCAAGCCATGCGGGTCTATCTGTTCTATGTGCTGCTGATCGCCACCTTTGCCTATGCATGGATGCGAGGCGGCGCTCCCGAGCGGGTCGCGGCGGCCATCATCGCATCGGGATCGATCCTCACCACGCTGTCCTATGCGCCTTTTGCTTCGCGCTTCGCGGTGGTCGAGACCGGTCCCTTCATCATAGACGTGGTGGTCTGGCTCGCTTTGCTCGCGCTCGCACTCACCGCAGAAAGGTTCTGGCCCTTATGGATAGCAGGGCTCCAGGGAGTGGCAGTGGTCGTTCACGCGGTGAAGCTGATCGATCCGGCGATGATGCGCTGGTCCTACGCCTTCCTGATGGCGATCTGGGTCTATCCGATGCTGGTGGTGCTGGTCCTTGCCACGCGGGCGCATCAGCGCCGCATGAAGCTGAGCGGAGCCGATCCCTCCTGGACAGGCTTCTCCGTCCGATAGACCCCGTAGAGGCGCCGCACTGGGCGGCGCGCCTCCTCGAGGCCTATGGATCGCTTGCAGCCATATTGGCCGCGCCCGCCTCGGGGCTGCGCGCGCTCACCGGCAGCGCCCGCGTAGCGGACCAACTCGGTCTTGTGAGGGCCGCCATGCTTCATGCGCTTCACGCCGAGCTCGCGAGCGCGCCGGTGCTCTCGGGCAGTGCCGCCGTTTCCGACTATCTTTTCGCGCAAATGGCCCATCAGCCCTTCGAGCAGGTGCGCGCGCTGTTCCTCGATGCGCAGAACCGGCTTCTCGGCGACGAGATCGTGGCGTTGGGTGATGTCGATCATGCACCGCTGTCGGCACGCGTGATCGTCAAGCGCGCGCTCGAACTCAACGCCTGCGGCATCGTCGTGGCGCATAATCATCCTTCCGGAGATCCGGTGCCGAGCGCCGAGGATATCGCGGCCACGCAGCGCCTTGCGAATGCTGCGGGTTCCTTCGACATCGACGTGCTCGATCACCTCGTCATCGCGCGGACAGGATGGAAAAGCCTGCGCAGCCTCGGGCTGATCGACAAGGAGAGGCGAGCGTGACGGAAGCGGGCGTCCGGTCAATGCGCGAAGCGCCAGCCGCGCCGCCACGATGCGGCTCTCCGGGCAGGTTTCATGGTTTCCGGGATCACGGGGGCATCTATGGCAAGCACCGGTCGTAAGGACGCGCGCAACGGCGATACCGCGCGCATCGTCGGCAATATTGCCGCCCAGCTCGCCTTTGCCTCAAACCTCCTTTCGCAGCTTGCAGAAACGCGCGGTACCGAGATCGATCTCGCGGAACTGGCGTTGTCGATAAATGGCGAGAAAATCGGGGGTGCCAGCTGCCTCGAAAGGCAGGTCGAGATGGCGGCGAGCGAAATCCGCTCGCGAAGGCTGCGCGACCGGATCTTCCCACCCGGGCTCTTTGGCGATCCGGCATGGGACATACTGCTCGACCTGTTCGTGTCCGAGGCAAGGGAGGTGAATGTTTCGATCAGTGATGCCTGCCTTGCCTCGGCCGTCCCGATGACGACCGCGCTGCGCTGGGTGCACCAGCTCGAGCATATGGGGCTCGTGCGGCGCCTCGCTGACGCGAGGGATGCGCGCCGCTCGCTGCTGCTTCTCACCGATCATGGCAGGGATCTTGTCGCCAAGGTGATGACCGTCACCCTGCTCGAGCGCTGAGATCGCGCCCGTTCCTCACTGCTGACAATAGTGTTGGAAATACTCCATTGTGAAGCGGTCGGCGCGCCGTCGCTTTCGGCCATGGAAAGGCTTCCTTGTGGCTTGCAGGGTAAAATCGATGGACGCGGTGAAAACCGCATCCGCTTTGCGACGGACAGGCGTGGAGGCGGGGCCGGGTCACTCATTTGCATCCATATCGGAGGGGAACCGTCTGGCGACGGGGACGGGGCGGGATTATATTTTCTGCTTAAGACCCGATTATCCCCTCGGTCCGCCGGGCAACCGGCGGATCCCTTTTGGTGCGACGCGTAGTCGACGATTGCGGCGAGTAGAGGGCGATCTGTCACGGCTCGGCGCCCGCCCTTGCACGCATGATGGCGATCGTCCTTGGTACCGCACGCATCCGGCGCTTGTGATAGATCGAAAGCGCCCGGCGGAGTTCAGCGCGCGCATTGCCGGTGAGCAGCGCTGCAATGTGCGCAATTTCACCCGACAGGTCACCAAGTGCTTCGCCTTCGGCAAGCCTTGCCATGTAGAGGCGCTCATTCACGCCGATCAGCGCCTGGCGCAGTTCGAGATTTCCGGCATGACCGGCAATCGTTGCAAAGAGGGTCATGGCGGCTTCGGCCTCGGGCGCCACCCGAAACTGGCCATGAGGCGGTGCCAGCGCACCTTTCGGAATTGCCGGCTGACTGCGAAGCGCGAGCAACACTAGTTCATGGTGCCAGGCATAAAGTTCGCGTAATGCGACTTCGCTGAACAGCGGCGCGTGGAAGCCGTCCTGGGGCCAGTATCGCACCATCCGCTCGCCGACGAGGCGGTGGAGGGCATCTCTCACCGGTGTTGCGCTCGCATTGAGTTCGAAGGCCAGTCGCACCGGGTCGAGACGGCTGCCTGGGGGCAGTTCGGCGCGCATGAGCCGCTCCTTCAGCGCATCATAGACGCGCTCCATGACGACGGCAGGGCTCATGAGGCCGGAGGATCCGGCATGCACTCGCGCTGGCGCGCCAGATGCGCGGCCACCATCGCCGCCTGGTCGGGACGCAGCGCGTCTATTGCACCCGGCGTATCCGGAACCGCGTCCCCAAGCACGATCGAGGGGCATTGTCCCTCATAATTGCCAAGATTAGGACGGTGCTGGCGATAGCCGACAAGCGCTGCAAGCCCGGGCGAAAAATTGCGGGCGACGGCGGGCGGATAGGCGAGGAACGGGTTCTCATAGGGTTTGAGCCAGCCCAGCGAATAACCGATCACGATCCCGCGCCTGGGGGATGCGCTGCGATTGGCGCCGCCGCCATGGAGCGTCGAGCCGAGGAAGAGGATCGCAGAACCCGGCGAGCATTCTGCGGCCACACCCTCATGGTCGGGGGGTTCTTCAAGCGCATTGCGGCCATGCGAGCCCGGCCAGATCCGCGTTGCCCCAGTCTCCTGCGTGAACGGTGTCAACGGCCACATCACATTGACGAGATATTCGATACTGCCCTTCTCGCCGGCCCACATGTCCTCGTCGCGATGCGGCGCCTGGGCTGGCTGTCCTGGATGTATCTCGATCGCCTGGGCAACGTTCAGCTGGACTGCATCGCAATATGGACCAAGCAGTGCCTTTGCGATCGCGACGATCAGCGGATGCTCGACAAGCTGCGCAATACGGGCATCGCGCAGCAGCAGCCTTCCAAACCGCTTGGTTCGCTCGCCGTAGAAGCCACCCACTGAAAAGGGGGTGCGGGCGAATGTTTCGCCAAGCCCTGCGTCTATCGCACCCATCAGATCGCTCGGCAGTGCATTCGGGATGATGCACCAGCCTGTTTCAAGGATTTCGGCGATGCGCGCCGCGGCCTCGCATGGCCTGCTCATGACAGGCTCCTGCTGAAAGCCGAGCCCTTGCGCGTGAAGCTTTCGGTCGTCGGCAAGGCGTAGATGCCACTATCGGCAAGCAGGGCCGGGGTTTCGTCGTCGATCTCGATCGAAAGCGCGGCCAGCGGTTCGTCCTGGGGCCCCGGCAGGATGGTCGCGCAGCGCCAGCCAAATGCCATGACCTGCTTCAGCCAGACGCGTTCCGCAACGCAGGTGTAGCGGCAGATGCCGCTCGCAAGCGCATATTCGGCAATAGCGGTCACAAGCTGGTTGCGAACCTGACGGCGTCCGCCGGCATTAAGACCGCGGTCCAGGCAAAAGCGCGTGATCTCCCGGATATCTGGGCCGCGCGGAACAGCGTGGCCGCACAGCTCCGGGAATATGTCGGCGAGGATGTGCGGTCGTGTCGTCTCGAGGAGCCTGGCTGATCCCAGATGGCCGCCATGCTCATCGGCGAGCACGATATAGACCGCATGTTCATCGTCGAACTCGTCGATCTCGTAGCGCTCGTGGAGCACGGGCACGTCCCAGCCGAGCAGGTCGACGAATACGCGCTTGCGTGCCTCGAACATGCCCCTAAGAATGCGTGCTTGCCTCTCGAGCCCCCGGTCGAGCACATGGATCATGGCCTTTGTCCCTGCATCGTGAATGACAGGGCCAGTCGAACAGACAGGGTGACTGCTGCGTATCCCTAGAAATAGGGAGGGCCGGGCATGAAGCGGAAGCCAGAGGACGGCAGTGGCAGTCGGGAGGGCCCGGCCGGCTAGTCAGTCGCCATGGCGCGTCAGGTCATCGAGGCAAAGCGAGCCGCTTGCGATCAGGTGCACGACGAGTTCGGTGCGCGTGCGCACGCCGTGGCGTGCCCTGGCTTCGCGCATATGCTCGAGCACCGTCTCCTTGCCGATACCCAGCAGGGTCGCAATCTGCGCATTGCTGACGCCGCGTCCGGCAAGCAGGATACAGTCGCGCTGGCGATCG
This sequence comes from Sphingobium sp. FW306-1B-F04DB, assembly GCF_058781925.1. Lineage (NCBI taxonomy): Bacteria > Pseudomonadati > Pseudomonadota > Alphaproteobacteria > Sphingomonadales > Sphingobiaceae > Sphingobium > Sphingobium sp. FW306-1B-F04DB. The sequence continues at coordinate 11,087 of NZ_JBYSXE010000038.1, forward strand.
CTGATCGGAGGCCAGTTCCTTCTGGAGCGCGGGTTTAAAATCCGCCGCGCGGCCTCGAAGGCGAACAGCCCGACGGTCTGCGCCCAGATGAGGGCGTCGGGAGGTAGCGGTTCGCCAGCCCTGGTCACGAAGGTGCACGAGCCGCGCCTTTCTCCGGGCACATTGGCAGGAATCGTGATGCCGTCGCCGAACCCCGCCTCTCGGCTGCGCGCAAGAAGCGCATGATCGCCGGCGGTCATCGCTATCAATCGGGGCACTTGATGCCAGTAGAAACCATTGGCACTGACATGGCTGGCCCGGTGGACAGGGTCGCTGACGCCCAGATGGTTGTCGTCATACCATTGCTGCCAGGCGGACGGATAATTGTGGATCCTGAGCGCATTCGCATTTTGCACGAAGTCGACATGATGCGAGAGCGCAAAATGGCTAAGCCCCATGCGCGCGCAGGCATCCATCAGCGCATCTTCGAGGCCCCGGCGTGTCCTGATCGTCGCGATCTGGTCGATAAACTCTCTTGCACAAAGAACAGCATGCATCGATCACCTGATCGGCCGCCGTCCATGCGTTCTCACCACACAAGAGCGGCAGCCGCTTTCCAATCGATCTTCCGATCCGGTCTCAAGCACGTTCCGGAAGGATTGTCCGTCAGGCCCGTTCGTACAGAGCGTTTTCCCTTTGGAGCAGTCAAATCTAATTCTGTATATTGCTGATCTGCAACAATATTATCAATATATTTCTAAGCCTTGTCGAAATGTCGGAAGCCATCCGTGCCGGCATGCCGCGCAGTCATTTCATGAGCGCGACCGGGGCCGGGCGAGCCATGCGGATTGTCACCCGATTCATGGGAACTGCGCGAGGCGCGTTCGATCGACGATCTTGCGCTGGCGCTCGCCCAGGTCGCGCGCGCGCTCGGGTTGCGCTATCACGCGCTCGTCCACCACGGCAACCTTGCGCGCCTCACGCGGTCCCATCTGTTCGTGCAGAATTATCCCGCCGAGTGGGTCGAGCTGTTTGCGCGATCGGGACTCCATCGCCATGATCCGGCACAGCGTATTGCGGCACAGAGGCTTGGCGGCTTTTCCTGGGAAGACATGCCGAGGCTGATGCGGCTCACGCACACGCAGCAGCAGCAGATCGAGGATACGAAGCGTGCCGGCCTTGTCAGGATTCACGGTTCCGCTTCATGCCCCCCAAGGGGCGCACTGCGGGCTGCTCCTTCGTGACCGAGATGGGGTGCCCCTTGTCGGAGGGAGCACTGAAAGGGGCAGAGCTCGTGGGCTACCTTGCTTTTGGCGCTGCTTGCGCATTCGTCGAGACCGATAATGGTGATACGCGTCCGCATCTCTCGCCCAGGGAGCATGAGTGCGTAGGGCTGCTGGCGCAGGGCAAGGCCGACTGGGAGATCGGTGTGATGCTACGGCTCAGCGAGGAAACGGTGACCAAATATCTCAAAGGCGCCCGGCGTTGCTATGGCGTCGTGACCCGGACCCAGCTGGCGCTGGCAGCGTTCCTCTACGGTAGACTTTAGTCACATCGACCATTCCAGTCCGGGGTGCAGGCTGAACGCTGAGGCATGTGTCGACATCTTTTCAGCAGAAATTACATTCCTCGTAGCTACTGAACGACAAATATGGCCTGAGCGCCTCCGACAACTGCATGCGCTTCGTTGCGCTGAGAGATGTTTACCGCGAAGCGATCGCCGGCTGTTGTCCCCAAAGGTACTTCGAACCGCAGTTCGAGCGGGATCAGGCGGTTGGGTGCCTTCTGCATCTTGATCCGGGTGACGGCATTCCGGATTTCGACGAAGCGCTGTCCACCGACCAGCACGACATCGCCGCCGTCCACGTCCACTGCGTCGATCGGGTGCTCGGGAAGACAATCGAAGCGCGACCCTTTGGCGAGGGTGAGGACGCCGGGGCAGCATCCAAAGCGCGTGCGCACGCGCGTCGTCTGCAGGAATTCCAGTCCCTGGCCGCAGTCATCGTTATTTCGATATTCGCTATGGCCGCCATCCAGATCCACTGCGAGAAAGGCAGTGTTTGCGGAGTCAAGCGCGAGCCGCAGCCGTGCGTGCTGGGGAAGCCGAGCGCGTTCGACGACAATCTCCATCGTAGGCTCGGCATTGGAAACATGACTTGCGAGAAACGGAAAGCTCGCGCTCGCTCCTGCCAGCACGTTGATTACCGAAAGATTGCGCTGCGCGAGGTTGTTGCGCCGCACGACGAGCGGGGTTCCGGCCAACGATGCCGTCGCAAAGGCATAGTCGTTGTCCGCTGTCACCGAGGCGACCAGGCAGGGATGCCAACTATTCGAATGTAGCACCTCGACCTGGGCAGCCGAGATAACGAACTTGGCAATCTCCTCGCCGCCTGCGGGGATTGTCGCGAACGCCGCCGAAATCGGAGAGGGACTGAGATGCGTCGCATCGACCGCGGTCCAGTCCAAAGGATAGACAAACTGAGTGCCGACAAAGGGTGTGAGCCTGGCCGAAACCACGACGTTGCGCGCATCACGTGGCCCTTGATTGACCACCCGGACGTAGAGGTAATTGTCTTGTCCGCGTTCGAGGAATGTTGACTGCCCAGGGTCGCCCGGCACGAACACATCATCGTCGAAGATCCGCACGACGATGTCGCTGAAGCTCCAGAAATTGCCTCCGGGAGGCGTGGAGGGCTCGGTACCATCATCACCATCCCAGTCGCGGATCATGACGTCTGCCTGATCAAGCGAACGGAAGCAGTTGATCCGACCATAACCCATTTGCTCGTTCCACGTGCCGCTGTCATGGCCGACGGTATCGACATAGGGGGTAGCACCCGTCTTTTCCGCGGTTCGCTCGATGATCTGGCGAACCTGGACATTGGTGAGTGCCGGATAGGTACTGCATAACAGCGCCGCGAGACCTGCGACGTGAGGCGTTGCGGCGGAGGTACCATCGAAGACCGAGACATAGTCACCGGCAGCATCGCCAAAGCTTGGATAGTTGATGCAGGCCCAGTTCCCGCCGGTACCATCGACATTATAGCCTCCGGCGCCCTGGATGTCAGTTGAGGGGATCAGAACGCCAGGCGCCACAACCGACACTGCCGGTCCAAAATTCGACCCCCAGCACTCGCCATCGGGGCTGGTTGGTGACTTGCGTTCGTCCGCCATGTCCGAGGCGCCGCAGGCCATCACCAGCGGATTGGTCGCAGGATAGGTAATGGCGCCATTATGGTTGTGGGTGGCAACGCACATGATCAGCCCTGCATTGAATGCATTGAGTATCGCTGGATCGATGATCGCGTGATCCCAGCCGTTCCATCCAAAGCTCATCGAAATGACGCGGGCGCTGTTCGCGGTCGCAAAGGTGATTCCCGCGGCGATCTCAACGTCGGTCCAGTTCTGGACTGCTGCGGGAAGGATCTCGCAGGAACCGGCGACCCCTGCCACGCCAGCGGAATTGTTGAAGGCGCCTGCCACAATTCCGGCGCAGGCGGTCCCGTGAAAGCCTGTTGGCGAACCGTCGCCCGCCATCGAGCCAAGATTGATGCCGGGCCCCGAATACGCAAGATCGGGATGCGTAAGGTCGCATCCTTCATCAATCACGCATATGATCGTGCCCGCGTCGCCCGTCGAAATGTCCCACGCGTCAGGCGCGTCGATCTGCGTCATATCCCATTGCTGCGCGAACAACGTGTCGTTCGGAATTGCGGCAGCTGGAACGAGAAGCGGCATGGATTCGAAGCGCAGTCCTAAGGCGCGACCCTTGTCGTTCTTTTCAAGCCTGTCACGAAGCTCGTATGCGTTGCACTCTTCCGGATTCTCGATGACGAAATAGCGAAATCCTGGCAGATGTTCACTCTTCGCCTTGTCCTCCCGCAGTCGGGCACCCTCGGCGGCAGCGCTCTTTACCAGCGCAGCAGCGGAACGTGTCGTTGCTGTCGCCCCGCGCGTTTCAGCGACGAGCAGGACATTGGGGATGGGACACATGAGCCCATTGCGACCTTGGCCGTCAGGTATCTCATAGACCGGACCAACCCAGGAAAGGATATCGCCGATCTTCTCGCGGACTTGGGTCGAGACATCCGTGTCCTGGGACATGGTTCGGACGAAGCGCACCCAGAAGCGCGTCGCCGTGTGGTTGATTCTTGCCATTCGGCGCCGATCATGGCCGGGTCCTTCTCGCTCTTCTTCCAGGACAAGGCCGAGCTCAGCGATCGCCGACGCCACAAATTCAGCACGCTGCGGGCTGGTAAAGGCGAGTAGCAGACGGCTTGGATCGCGCACCAAGGTCGCACCTGATGGATGTCGCAGCCGCGCTGGAAATTCCGCCATGATTTCCGACTCCTAACTCGCCGATTTACTGGTTTACTTTCGCAAAATAGGCAATGTTGATCATTGACGTTAATCAATACGAACTGAATCGGATCAAAAATCCCAGTTGTCCAAATGGACCCCAAATACTGATTGAAACTTTATTGAATATTATTGCAATTCAAATGGAGCGAGCGTTACTGTGCGGGGGTATACGCGCCGGGCGCCGCCTGGCAGGAACCAGACGATCCGATTGAATGTGGTGAGGCGACCGAAGTATCCGCCCCGTCCCAGTGGCTACAGCTTCCACTTCGTCAGGCCCCACTGGAAACCGTCGTCGCGCAGTGCCTAAAGGGTGCAGCGTTCACGCTGAAATTCGGGCGACGCGCCGGAGGCCCGGAGGCGGACGTTGCAGCGCCGTTCGCCTGCTGCGGTATCGCGGCGCCGATTGACGCAGGGTACGTCGCTTCGTACGCAGCAAGGGCGCCTGCTTGTCGGCGCGAATTGGAGACCAAGATGAACAACAGCGACCTCGCTGAACTGATTGCCAACGCGAACGGCTTCACCAAGGCCGACGCCAAGAAGATCGTCGACCATGTATTCGCTGCGATCGGCGATGCCGCTGCCAACGGAGATGAAATCTCGCTTCCCGGCTTCGGCAAGTTCAAGGTGAAGGACAGCCCTGCACGCGAAGGCCGCAATCCCTCGACCGGCGAGCCCATGCAGATCGCCGCGTCGCGCAAGCTCGGTTTTGCAGCTGCCAAGGCCCTGAAGGACAAGCTCAACGGCTGATCCCGACTACGGAGAGGGGGCGAGCGCCTCCTCCTCCATCGCGGCAAAAGGGCGCGCCCCGACCGGGCTCCCAGGACAGGCGATCCCATTGCCGATGTGCGATGCATGGCTGGCTTTGCACCGCGATGAGCTTCCTTGGCCTCTACCGTGACCCGACCGTCGCCCAGGTTACCTCACGCTCAGACTGGCGCATCGGTGGTGAACGCGGGTTCGCACAGCGAACATCGGTCCAAGACAATTCTTTGTCTCCATACCGGTCGCACAATTGATTATCGCCCGGCTGGCGCAGCGCTCAGCGCTCTTGAGTGCGCGGGACGTCAATGAGGGGAGGTTTCCCGTGGCTCGCCCCGGTTGCTGCCGCGTGGCCGGTGATCCTCGTCGGCGATGCCCGGATTACGATGTCTTCAGTCTTGGGCGTCGCGGCAGTCGAATATAGCGCAGCCATCCTGGTGAGGCGCGCGCTGACAATGGGACATTCGGCCCGGGCGGCGCTATCGAGGCATTGTTGGGCCCTGAAGTTGAACCAAGCAGCGCTGTCGTCTGTCTTTCGCGTTTGAGGGCGCGGACGGGGTGTGAACGCCAAGGGCGAAGAAAGGGAAGTGGTCATCGTGCGTCTACCTCTGTTTGGCCAACGTAGTTGCCTGACGAGAGTTTCCCGGGCCACAGGTCAATTCGTGTTGATCGAAATCAAGCCGCAGACGTCCACCTATTCGCATGCCGGCGATACGTGTTGCACTTCAATGCCGGATCTTTGCATGCCTGCGAAAGAGGGGGCAGCATCGCGAGCGACATTGCCCGCACTCTCGCCCAGCCTGACGACCCGCAATATGCAGGGCCAGCGCCCATGGTTGATCTCGTCGGTTACGCTCGCTCCTTTCTAGCCAACTCACCAGCGCGGAGGCGCTGCTCGCTGTTCTTGGGAGATGAGGAGCGCGTCCCTGCACTGCACCCTCGAGTCCGGCCCGGTTGCGTGACGATGGTGGCCGCGGAAAGGGAAGTTCGTATGGACGTTGCCCATTTCTGCACAGGGCAGGTTCCCGCTGGCGATCCCGCGTGTCGCTCGGCTCTTTGCTCGTCGTCAGTCGTTCCAGTTATTGCGGCTCGATCTGGTCGGGCGATGGACCGTCAGGTCGCGTGGCCATGTGGGCGTTCCTTTCCCCGATCAATGCTGGCGATGGAGGTCGGGTTCGTTTGTGAAATGCGACCTTCGTGCGCAGCCGCGTGATCGACCTGACGCGACCTCAGGAGTTCCGCCTCCAATCGCCCATCGCCTGGTCATAGGCCTCTTGCGCGGCGTCGCGCACACGCTCGAGGCGCGTGATTTCATGCGCGACCTTCTCTCTGAGTTCCTTGCGATTTCTGTTGAGGGCAGCGATTTGGCCGTCGATCTCGTCGAGTTGCTTTCGTTGGCTGTCTTCGGCTTTTGAAAGTTTGCGTTCGGCGGCATCAAGGCGCCTGCGGCTTGGCCGTGGCGTCGAATATGTCGCTCCTGCAGTTGGAGCCGAAGGCGATTGGGCTTTCTTGCGGCCCGTTGCTATATTGGGCGAGACCGATGCCAGATGTTCGGCAGCGCTGCCGCGCGGCCGCTTGACCACCTTGCCCGGTTTCTGAAGCGGCTCGCCGGTCAGCTTAGGATCGGTGACCATTTCAGCCATCCCGCGGGCGAAAAGGTCGGCGTCGGTTCCCCACGCCTTGAGCGCCTCTTTTTGACTGGTTGTCGCGACAAACGCGTCATGAAAGCCGATGGCGGTGCGATACACTTTCAGGGCACGCGGCATCGCCTCCCGCCCGCCTACCGACCGATGCCGCGCCTGTAACCGCTTGCAGCACTGTACACCGCGGGGGATCCCATGGGCACCGCACCGTCACATGTTCAAGTGGACTCGCTTGTCACGGCGGCCGCTTGTTCCACCCGCCAGAAGCTCGAAGGGACCAAATCGTCCGCCCGAGAAGTGATTGATCCGGATCAACATGGGGAACGGAGGCAGTTTGCTCCCGTTCGAAAGAACGATGGGAGATGTCAGATGATGCTCGTTCCAACCTATGTCGCGCCGAGCCAGGTCGAGGGCGTCGGGGTCTTTTCGGAAGACTTTATTGCAGCCGGCAGTGTTATCTGGCGCTTCGATCCCGTCTTCGACCGGCTGATCCCGGCGGCAGAGATCGAAGCTTTGCCCGAGCCATTGCGGGTCTTTATCGCGCGTTATGGCTACCCGCATATGATCGAGACGGACATGATCGTCCTCGAAGCAGACAATGGCCGCTTCATGAACCATTCCCCGCTGCCCAATACCATATTCACCCATCCCGATGTGGGCTACGCAAGGGAAGACATCCCGGCCGGCAGCGAATTGCTGTGCGACTATGGCGAGTTCGATCCCGCATTCCGCATGTTACCCGGGCGCTGGTTCATGGCGCGCGCCCACGCCGGAAGCGGAGACTGGTCGCATCAGCACATGCACTCAGCAATGGATTCATCGTGACGGCGGATCGCTCCTCCCATTGCAATCAGGGTGCCGCGCTCGATCAAGCTTCGCCGACCCGCGCGAAGTGCCCCAAATGTGTGGTTGGCCGGCAAGTGCACGGGGCCCGTGGTTAGCTCCGGCTCGAGGGGCGATTCAGCCAGTGAACAGATCATACGGGCCTCGAAGGGGAACCTGTCCCCCGCTCCGCTAAGGGGTGCTCCACCGTGAAGGCGCCCGTTTCCCGTTTCTGGCGCATTCATGAACAGTTGAAGGTCGAGGGAATGGCGTGTGGCACGACACCGAAGGGGGGTAAGGGCGTCGACGAGGTTGCTGAACATCCACGGTGCGCATTGCGTATCGCCATATTTCAGGCGGAATGTGTCGGTGCCACGCTTCGACCTTTTGTCCGATGGATCAATTTTTTGTCGCGTGACGCGGATCACGCGCGCGCGGACGGAATCCGTCTATTTTCCCGATGCGACCCGAGGGGATCAGATCATTCTGAATTCCCGAACTCCGGGCCCGGTGACCTTCGGGTCACCGGGCCTCTTTTTTGTCGGCATGTTGCACCCCAAGGTGGTTGACAGCACGCGGCATCGGATAGTTTCTGGATCAAGCGCCCGTGTCGCTTTGGGGGAACAGCTTGCTTGAGACGGAACGGCTGGCCGTTATCAGAACCGTATTTTCCTGCGAGCACGAAAGCGCGGGCGCGCTCGTGCACGCGGTAAGCGAGCTCGCGGTCGCCAACAAGTCGCTGGTGGCCAATCAGGGAGAAATGGCCCGCCACTGCTGGCTGGTCGTTGACGGCATCGCGCAGGCCCAGATTATTTCACCCGATGGACAACTCACGCTGCTGGCCTCCTACGGCCCCGGAGAAATTTTCGGGAGTTATCCCGAGGCTGGTGCTCTCCGCGCGGACATTGTTGCGCATGGCTCCCTCAATCTGCTGTGCATCGAGACAGGGGTGCTGGTCGAACTGGCGCGCCGCCATGCAGACATCGCCTATGGACTCACGATGCTGTTCGCCAGACAGCTCGACATCACGCTGGACCGGATGGCGGCGCGCACGACGCTGACCGCGACGGGCCGTATTTATGCCGAGTTGCTTCGCCTCGCCGGTCCGGCGAACAGGATCGAACCCCCGCCGGTGTTGTCCGCACTCGCGCTTACCGTGCACACCACCCGGGAAACGACGTCGAGGGCAATCGCGCATCTCGTTCGCCGCGGCATCGTGCGGCGGTCGGATGTCGTTTTCGAGATCGTGGCGCCGAGGTTACTTGCCGAGCTGGTCGCCTGACCTCGCGTCCGGGAAAAGGCCGTAGGTCGGGAGATCACCCGCGGGCGCACGGATATGTCCCATCGGCTGCACGTTGGCCGAAGGGCTGTGAAGCGCGAGCGCGAGCGCGGCGGATTCGCTTAGCGCGATGGCGCCACCCAGGCTGGTGGACCCGATCGTCAGGACACGATCCCAGGGCTGACCGCGTTCATCATCATCGATGATCGCACGGTAATCGATCGCAAGCGCCGCCTCGGGATGGAGCGCCGCGATACCTTGGGCGAGCAGCGTTGCCTCTTCCAGTGAAGCGAATCCGTAGATGGACTTGCTGCTCCGCTGGGCCAGAGGGGCAGGCAGGGCTGCCGCGGGCAGGGCGCGGATCATCGCTTCGGGGAGAGAAAGCAGCGCCACGGGCCGGCCGGTGGCGGGAAGGGCGGTCCGGACGTTACTGCTTCTTTCCGCCCAGATCTGATATAGTGGAAGGTCGAGACTGCGCCAACAATCGACACCGGCTTGGGTTCGGTTTTCGCCTACTCCGCAGATGCTTAACGCGCAGGCGAAAGATTGAAGGCGCCCGCTTTCCCGGATGGCAAGTCCCATGGCAGCTTCGCGGGCAATTGTGACGGAAGCTTCGTCGAGTGTTTGCCAGTCATCGAGGGTCAGAACCGATGACGCCTCGTCCATGAGCCCCGCGAAGCGCGTCTCCCAGGCTCTGCCGAATGGCCTTACCGATGCATCGCAGAAGAGTTCGGGCGGGCAGGGGAGAATCACATGGAGATGTGCGCCGTGCCGGATGGCCGCTTCCGCAACAAGGATGTCTGCGCCCGCGGCGAGCGCGCCGAACGCATTGCCCGGGGCAATGGCACCGATGCGTTCCTCGATCTGCAACAATGCCCTTGTGTCGTCGGCCGCGAGCCCCATTATGCCTTCGAAATGCAGCGAAGGCGGCGGGCGATAGCGGTCGAGCCAGATGTCAGGCGACGCCATCTCCCTTGCGATCAACGAAAACTGACGAAGCGTCGAGGCATGATCCTCCCATGCCTCGGGTTGAAGCCTGATTGCATTCCCGAGAACACTATCGGCCTCGCCAGCCCTGCCCAGTAGCAACAGGGCCTCGGCCCTTGTTGCCTCGAGCCAATAGGGCGTTTCCGGAGCGCAGTCGTTGCTGTCGAGCAGTTCGAGCGTTTGCACGGCCAGGTTGCGCGCATGATCCCGTCGTCCGACCAAAAAGGCCAGCGTCGCTGCATTGATCAGCGGATAGGTTGCGCGCGAAAGCGTCGAGGCCCGTTCATAGGCCTCGATCGCGTCGCTGAGCAGTTCTTCGCGGGCAGCGCCGCGTTCGCGTGCCGCGCGATCCTTCAGCAGCCGCCCATGGACGGCGAGAACGTCCGGATCGTCCGATCCGGACATGTAGCCGCCGACCTCGAACAGCGCCCAGGCCTGTTCGAGCGCACCTGCCCGGGCCAGGCGCGTGATGTTGTTGAGCGGCGGCTTCGTCATCACCGGCCTTGTCTCACATGTGTCGCCAGGTCACCGCAAGTATCACTTGCGCGGCCCGCTGCTCGATCCGTCCGGGTCGATGGCGAGGACGACGCCGATGTCGCTGCCCTGCGCATATCTGGCGTGGATGTAGATATTGAAGATGAAACCCTGGGTCTCGCCTTCCTTCAGCGGCTGGCCGGTATAGCCGTTGCACATATAGTTCCGGCAGCGCAGTGCCGGAAATCCGCTGACCTCGATCTCCTCCAGGTCATAGAAGCTCTTGTTGGGCGCGACGGGCGCGGGCGGGGGCGGCAGGGAAGAATTTTCCTTCTTTTCCAGAAACCAGATCGGGTCGGTGTTTTTGCCGTCGTGGAAGCTGTAGCCGGGGGCATTGAGGACGATGGTGAAATAGCACATATATTCGACGAACCGGATGTTCTCGAAGCCATAGCCCTGGAATTCCGGGTGGATCTCCGGATTGCCGGACTGGGCGAGCTCGAGCAGCCGTGCCTCGGTGGCACCCAGACCTTCCTGGTCGATCGGTGCAAACCAGCGATTTACGGTCCAGATCCCGTCCTCCACGCCGACATAGAGAAGGGCTGCGTGGCTGATCCTGTCGCCCGGTCCCGTGGTCCGGACACTGTCTCCAAAACTCATCTATTCCCCCTTTTTGAATGCGCCCGCATTGGCGCGTGCTATGGCATCCAGTCGCTCGATCGATGTGGCCCGGAAGGCAGGGTCGGCTACCACTCCTGGGCTGGATTTGCTGATATGGTTTCGAGCCTGGTCCACCAGGCGCTCGACTTCCGACCGGCGATGCTGCGCGCGAGCGACCTCTGCTGCATCCATGAGGACGCGCAGGTGCTGCTCGAACCAGGTCTGGTTTTCCGGGTCGCGCGCGCGCAGACGCGCCGACTGTTCCTTGGCGTCCGCTAGCAGTCGGGCGGCATCGGCCAGCTCGCCAATTTCGAAGGCGATGCGCGCCAGGGCCCGGGTCGCAACCAGCGTGTCATAGGCAAGGTCGCCACTCTCGGGATCCTCGCGCCTCAAGGGCTCGAGCAGTTTCAGTTGCTGAAGCCGGTGCGAGCGAGCGGCGCGATAGTCGCGTTCGTCGAACTGGACATCGGAGATTCGGGCATGACGTTCGGCGACTTCCTTGCGGATCGTGAGCGATGTTGCATCTGCTTCTTGCGCCCGCTCGAACCAATGGAGCGACCTCTCGTAGTTCCGGATCGCTTCGACATGGTTTTTCCGGAATTGCCATTGGACCGCGGCGATGTTGCTCAGCGCATAGCCAATCTCGGTCAAGCTCCGCGGCTTGCCAGGCTGAAGCTTTGCGAGCCGCTCAGCCCAATGCAGATAGGCGTTGTAATGCTTTAGCGCCGCGTCCGGGCGCTCGGTGAGCTGGTCGACCTGGCCGATCCAGAATTCGCTCTGCGAATGGGCAAATATCCGCTCGGGATCGTCAGGATCATTTTCCAGGAGTTCCGCTGTGGTTCGGTGCGCTTCGTCGAACATGCTGCGCGCGCGCGCCAGATCGCCGCGGGCAATATCGTCCTCGCCCATCGCATGGAGAATGCGGGCACGTCGCTCGAGACTGTCGTCCGGCAGTCGATCCAGGTCACCCTGATGCCGATAATAATTCATCGCCCTCTCATTCACGACTGTGAGGGCATCCAGCCGACCTACACTGCGCAGTCGCTGTCGCAAGTCGGTGAGCATGAATTCGACGATCCCCTCGGCTTCCGAACGCTGCCGTTCAGCTTCACGCTGCGCCTTTAAGGCGAGTACCGACAACGCGAAAAAGCCTAGCATGACGAGCAGCGACACGGCCGTGATGGCCGTCACGCGGCGAACGCGTCGCTGCGCGTCACGTTGGACGAGCCGATCGAGGCCTACACCTGCAAGACCAGCAACCAGCTTCAGCGTTCCCAGCCGGATGCTGTCGCCTTGTGGCCGAAGGTCGGCGGCCAGCGGTTCGAATTCTTCCGTCAATGCCGGAGGCAATGCGTCCCCGGGATCGCCTTCGATGATTGCCGCCAGCATGGGGCGGTCGGGGTGCACTTGCCGGAACAGCCGAATTTCCCTGTCGACCCATGGAGAGGCTGCGGCCGAGGGAGAGCACAGGACGATCAGCGCCTGCGATCGCGAGATCCCGTCTTTGACCGCTTGCGAAAGGTCAGCGGCGGCAGGAAGTTCGTCGCGATCGCGAAAGATCCGGCCGAGCCTTCTTGCACCGTCCTCGCGCGCGGCTCCTTTTGGCAGCCTGTAGGCCTCGAGCCGCCGTTGAAGCCGGCGCGCGGGCGCTGCATCCTTGTGGCTATAGCTCAGGAAGGCGGCATAGGACCCCTTCGCACTTACCGCTTCTTCCATCCCCTTGTATCGCTCCGCCGCCCGTGTTCGGCTCCTTTAGCAAGCTCAGCGGGTTACGGCTAATGGCATCGGTCGCTGTGGAAGGGTGCGCGCATTGATTGCGGGGCGTCCGGGCTGGAGCCTGCGCATGCTGCGACAAAGGCGGCCGCCCTGTCGACCGCCAGCTTCCCCCCCTCGGTATCGAGGTTGAACTGATATTCGTGCTACAGCGGCGGCTTGTGGTCGTGGTGCGGCCGAAGTTCGTGTGAGGAGCCACGTATTAGACAGCCCTGCACAAGTGTGGGCGGGACGATGTCCGGTCTCGTCAGTCGCCAGACGGGGCAGAAATTCGCCTTCCGCTTTTCCGCGGTTGGCCGGAGCGCCCGAGAGGGGCAATTGGAAACCGGCGATCACGCCTGAAGCGGGCGTGCGGACGGCCGAGCGGTGAGACGCGCTTGAGCTGCGTGCCGATGCCTTTAGCCAGCGCCTGTACATCCGCATCGGCCACCCGGTCGTCCGCGTTGCCCCGAGCAACGCGCCAGTCTGGCCAAAGAAATGACCGCGAGGCAAATAAAAACGCGACATTCCTCCGAAACGGATCAAGTTGTTGTCGTCGGGTGGCAAGCGCGACAACATTCGCGCTACTGGAGGACTATAGATTCCGTATAGTCGGTGCCGCGTCCTAACTTTCCGCTTCCGCAGATCATTGCGGAGGAAATGGAGAGTGACATGGACAATCTCAATGAACGCGACGAGCCCCTCGAGATCGAACTCGGCATCGCCAGCATCGAAACCCGCGGCGGCGGCAAGGGTTTGCGCGACATTCTCGACGAGCAGTTTCCGGTGAGCGGCCTCACCGACGACTGATGTCCTGCGGGCGCACGGTGCCGCCGTGCGCCCGCCCTCATTGAAGGGATGACTGATGGGCTGGCGGCTGCGTCCCGACCTGTCTTTTTGCGTCGCCCAGGGGCGGATCATATTCCTCGACCTTGGGCGGGATCGCTTTTTCCGGCTGCGGGCCAGGGAAGAAGTCGCCTTTCGACAACTGGTGGAGGGCAGTCAACCGACCGCTGGCGCACTGGGCGCGCTCATCGAGGACGGGCTTGTGTGCGAGGCGCCCGGTGACGCGCGGCCGAAGCCGGTAACCGCCCGGCATTTCGCTCCCCAGCCTGCACCGACTGATGCATCTGCAGCGGGGGTGATTGAGATCGGCCGCGCATTTGCGGGCCAGTTCCGCGCCGGATGGATGGTCCGCCACAGACCCCTGCACGGGATCGTCGCCGGCCTGCGCTCCGTTGCCCGTCCTCCCGTCCCGGTCGCAGACGCGGCGCCGATCATCGCTGCCCATCGAGCCGCAGATCTCTGGCTCACGCGGCACGACCAATGCCTTTCGAAATCGGTCGCGCTCCTCTGGGCGCTTCGTCGAAAGGGCATCTCGGCCGTGCTGGTGTTCGGGGTCGCTGCCCGTCCCTTTGCAGCGCATTGCTGGGTCGAGAGCGAGGGCGAGGTGCTCAACGACGATGTCGAACACGCACGGCTCTTCCAGCCGATACTGGTGGTCTGATGCCCGGGCGCTGGATGGTCACCACCGGTGCCGATCGGGGCGGCCGCCGGATGCTCGACGCCCGGGCCGAGGCGCTCGGTCTGACGAAGCGCCTCGAGTGCCGCGCCTTCACGCTTCTGGCCGACGAGGACGCGACGCTTCTCGTCAATGAGGAGCCGCCAGTCGCCATCATCGGCCCGCTGTTCGAACGGTCGACATCGCGCCGTGTCACCTCGGCCGATCCGTTGTTTGCCCAATCGCTTGCGGCCGGTCCCGGCCGGCATTTCTCAGGCAACTATTGGGGAAGCTATGTCGCGCTTGTCGGCAATGAAGCGAACGGCGAGGCGCAGGTCTTCCGCGACCCCTCCGGCGCGGTGCCCGTCTACTGGACAAAACGCCCGAGCCTGACGCTGGTCTGCTCCGACGCGCGGCTGCTCATGTGCGTCGTCGCCGCGGTGCCCCGTGTCGATTTCGCCAGCATCGCTGCGCATCTGCAGCGCCCGGGACATCATGGTGCACGAACCTGCGTTGAAGGGGTGAACGAACTGCTTCCCGGCTCGCTGCTGCTACTGGGCCGGGAATGCGTCACCGAGGACATCTGGCGGCCATGGGAGCTTGCCGGGCACCCAAGCCCGGACGCTGCCGGGCTCGAGGCGACAGTCGATAACACCATCCATACGCTCGCAACCTGCCACCGGCGCATCGTGGTGACTGTCTCGGGCGGACTCGATTCATCGATCGTCGCCGCCAGCCTCGCACGCCAGAACCGTCCCGTCTCGCTTCTGACCATTGCGACCAGCGATCCGCGCGGCGACGAGCGGCGATTTGCGGCACTGATTGGCGAAGCGACGGGATTTACGCTTGGCGTCGACGCCTATGATCATGGCGATATCGCGCTCGATCGTTCGACCGGCGAGCATCAAGCCTGGCCGAGCGCGCGTACCTTCGCGCAGGGCTATGACATGCGACGCCAGGCGCATGCAGCCGCCAACGGCGCCGATGCGATCTTCAGTGGCGATGGCGGCGACAATGTCTTTTGCCTCATGACCTCGGCAAGTCCCGTGATCGACCGGTGGCGGACGGAAGGCATGCGCGCCGCCTTCGCCACCGCGCACGACATGGCGCGTCTGACGTCTTGCAGCCTGCCTGCCGTGCTTCGCGCGGCGATCGCGCGCAGATGGCGCGGCGACCAGGCCCGCTGGACCTGTGACAGGCTGTTCATGACGGCTGGTGCGTTCGAAATGGCCGCACCGGTTCCCTGGCATCCCTGGCTTGATCCGGACGTGCCGGTGCCGCCTGGCAAGCGGACGCATATCGCAGCACTGCTGCGCACGCAGAAATATCGAGTCGCCTATATGCCCGGCCCTGCTGAGGCAGTGCTCCCGCTGCTTGCCCAGCCGATCATGGAATCCTGTCTCGCGACGCCCAGCTGGCGCTGGTGCACGGGCGGTGAAAATCGCGCGCTGGCGCGGGCGGCCTTTGCTGACCGGCTGCCACCGGCGATCGTCCATCGCCGCACCAAGGGCGGACCCGACAGTTTTTGCGTCGAGATCGTCGAGCGCAATCGCAAGGCCATTGGTGATATGCTGCTGGGAGGGCTGCTGGCTGGCCAAGGCCTCATCGATGTTCCGGCGGTCGAGCGCTCGCTGGCAAGCGGTGCCGCGGAGCGCGGCGAGGTCCATCGCATGCTCGCGCTTGTTGACGCCGAGGCGTGGGCAAGGCGCTGGCACGGCGTCGCCGTCAATCCTTCGTCTTCCACCTGACCTTCGCCCATGCGTCGCGCATCGCGCGCCACCGCGCATATTGGGGACGAAGTGCCGCAGACGGATCCTCTATGTCCCTAAGCCAGAAATCGAACCATTGCAGGTTTCGCTCGTAGATGGCGAGGCGGTGCGCTGGCTGGAACTTGATGTGGCGCTCGCCTTGAAAGACGAACATTTCAACGGGACGACCAGCGGTCCTGAGGGCCCAGTAGCTTTCGAACGCGCCCAGAAACTCATTGTCCGAAAGCTGCATCAGGATAGGAGCGTCGACCCGCCCGACATTGCGTGCAAGCGAGGCCTCTGCCCAGTAGGGCGCGTCGCGCAGTGTCGGCGCGGGCAGGCCGTCTTCCATCCAGGCCTCGACCTGCGCTTCTCCCAGCAGCTGCACCAGGCTCGGATCCATGCAGCAGCTGCTCATCGCCGCGGCCGCGAAGCGGTCGCCATGCGTCAACGCCCATTGAACCGTGGCCACTCCGTCGCTCAGGCCGGTGATGCCGATGCGGTCCGGAAGGATTGCACCCCGGGCAATGGCAAGGTCGATTCCGCGCTCGAGCGACGACTGGACGCTTTTTCGGTCGGCATGATCCTCGTCATCGCTTCGCGGTCCAAGGCCAAGCCCGGGGGTTGCAAGCGACCAGTGAAGCGGACGCTGGAAGCTCAGGACCGCATGGCCGTGCGCGGCAAGGGCAAGGATCGGATATTCATCGCCCGTCCCCCCGCGCAGGAAGCCGCGCGAGCCATATTGAACGACGATGAGCGGGTGGCGCTCGCCCGCCCTGTGCCCCGGCGGCAGGGCGAGATCGCCAAAGGTCTCGATCCCGAACGCGTTGGTCCAGCGCAGACGCTCGACCTTGCCTTTGGCCAGGCGGCGGAATTGCGGATTGGGGTCCCAGAAGGGCGCGATCCGGCCGCTTCTGGTGTTGAGCAAAATGAGATGCCTCGGGCTCGTCGAGGCTTCCCTGAGGCAGATCGCCCTGCCTGATTTAATCGGGCGGCACCCCAGGATCAGGTCGTCGGTCAGGAGAATGCGGGCGGGAGCACGGTCGCCTCCCGCGCGCAAGCGATAGATGCCCAGTTGCGCGCGCGCCTTGTCCTCGCGACGGACGAAGAGGAGCGAACCATCATCCTGCCACCAGAGATCGAGGATCTCGCCCGCGCAGCGCCCACAGGCGATCTCCGTGTCGCCCGAGCGGATGACGAGCGTCCTCGACAGCGGATCGCCGGCGGCGCCAAGCGTCCAGGCGGCACTGCCGCTTCTCGCGCGCGCGTAACGGATCGCATGGGCCGGAACGCCCATGGGAACCCCTGGGACGAGGTCGCGCTCGGTATCGCTGGGCTTGCGCGTTTCGCCCGTCGAAAGCGCAACCGTGAAGTTGCGCGTCTCGATGCTGTCGTTCCGGGGGAAAGGATGAGGCCCGCTCACTGGGCGAAAGCGCCGGTCGACGAGCCAGCCGCCGAGCCCCTCGCGCTCGATCGCTTGCCGCGCGTCGATCATCCCCACACGCGCCGAAAGGACGAGGCCGGTGCTATCGGGCAACCAGGCGAAGTCCTCGACGCCCGCCGGTTCGTGGGTGAGCTGCCGGGCGTCGCCGCCACGGCGAGATGCCAACCAGATTTGCGCCGTTGGACCGACGCGCTTCAGCCAGGCGATATGCCTGCCATCGGCCGACCAGCGCGGCGTGATCACGCGCGGCACACCGCTTTCGGGAAGCGCATGCCCGAAAAGCGGATAATGGTCGCGGATGAGGTCGCCGCCACGGTCGACGAGCCGCGGCGCTTGCCCGCCCTCGAGATCGGCGACGACGAGCCCCTGGCAATATGCATTGGCCTGGGGGTCGGCGCGCCGGAGCACGAAGGCGACCTGGCGGCCATCGGGCGAAAGGCCGAGCGGGCTTTCGAGGTCGGTCCTTTCGGTCGGCTGGCCGATGTCGCGCAGTCGCGCGACATCTACCGGCTTCACGGCTCGGTGCGCGACGGTCGCATCGCCGTCAGGGGGGAGCAGATCCTCGCACGCCGCATGGGCGGGGGCCGCGCTGCTGAGCCCGAGCAGCGCGGCGGCAGTCGTCATCAGCCCCTTCATTGCCAGCGCTTCGTGATGGCGAGGCCGACGAAGCGCCCGATCGCCGAATAGTTGGTCGAATCGAAGGGCGTATACTGGACGAAGTCGGTGCGGATGATGTCGGGTTCGTCGTTGAGGATGTTTTGGGCGGTGAGCGCGAACTCCATGTTCGAGGTTGCACGGTCGCCGGCATCGGTCCGGTAGCGAAGCGTCAGGTCGAGCGAGCCCTGTCCCGCGATATCCGCATGCAGCGCGGTCCGGTTGTCGGTGACCCCGCCCGTGTGGCTGAACCAGCCCGAGAGCGTAAGGCCGCCATCGTTCCAAGTGGCGCCCGTGCGCAGGCGCCAGTGCGGCGGGTTGAAGATGGTACCGGCAAGCGGAAGCGAGGGCTGGGTCGGGGTGAACCGGCGGCTGCTGTCGAGCCAGCTTGCCGATGCGGCAAGCGTCAGCGTCCTGCCGCCTGCTAGGTCGAGCCGGTAGCGCCCCGAAAGGTCGACGCCCCTGGCGCGCTGCCTGCTCACATTGGTGAAGCGGTTGTCGATGATGCCGACGACGCTTGCCGGATCAAAGGGGCGGCCGGTCAGGTTGTTGAGGCCGATGGCCGAGGCCGCGATGGTCGCATCGATCTGTGCCGGCGTCGGCGACAGTGTGACGAACTGCGCATAGGATGGATTGTCGAGGACGCCCGCGATCGACGCGACCGGCTCGATCACGCGCCGGGTGTAGCGCACGTCGAACCAGCTCACCTCAAGCTCGAGACCTTCGACCGCCGGCGGGTGAATGCCAAGCGTCGCGGTCCAGTTGGTCGAGCGTTCGGGGCGGAGATCGGGATTGCCGCCCGATCGGTAGAGGACGGTGCTGCCTGCTGGAAGCCCGGTGCCCGTGCTCGCGGCATTGAGCAGCAGCGTCTGCTGGTCGAGGAACTGCTGGTAGAGCGTCGGCGCCTTGAACGACCTGCCCCAGCTCGCAGACAGCGTGACGGCGCGATCGGGGGCGAGGACGACGCCGAGCTTGGGTGTCGCGACATCGCCCATGCCCGGATAGTTCTCGTAGCGGAGCGCCGCGCTCAAACTCATCCGGTCGAGCCCGGGCACCGCCATTTCCGGCGCGACCAGCGGCACGAACAGCTCGCCATAGCCATACCAGCTTTCCTGGCGCGCCTCGAAGGGCGATGCCTGGCTGGGGGCGCCCACGAAGCTCACGCGGCGCCTGTCCTGTTCGAGCCGGTTCTCGCGCCAGCCGCCGCCAAGCGCGACCCTGACCTTGCCCGCAGGCAGTGCGAACAGGCTGCCATCGGCGCTGGCTTCGGCCGTGTCGAGCCTGTTGGAAAAGAGGATGCGCGTGTCATATTGCGCCACGCCGCCGACCGCGAGGATGGTCGAAAGCCGCGCCCTGTCGTCTCCGTGGACCAGGCCCGCGCCGAGCGACCAGTCGCCGGGCAGTGCGATGGTGAGCTCGGGCGCGATCGACCAGCGCTCGGAACGCGAACGGCCGAGAGTTCCGTACACGTCATAGGGCTCGTCCGCAGAGAACGGTGTCTGGATCCGGTGATCGCGCGTGCTGTAGAGCGCGTCGGCGGAAAGACTGACGCCCGATCCCAGCTGCTGGTGGACGCTCAGGAGCGCGCCTGTCGCTTCCTGCTCGGGATAGAGCGTCGCGTCTGGCTCCTGTGCGGATGCATAGTCGCGCTGGCGCGCGAGGATGGGCGTGTTCCTCGACCAGTCCAGTGCTCCGATGAACCCGCCCGAATTCCACCGGGCGCCGCCAACCGCGCCATATTGCTGCTCGACATCGCCGCCAGCGGTGGCGGCTCCCCAGCGGCCGCTTGCCGAGACTCCCTCAAAGTCGCGCTTCAGGAGGATATTGATCACGCCCGCGACCGCGTCCGAGCCGTAGAGCGCCGACGCACCGTCGGCGACCACCTCGACTCGGTCGACCGCATCGAGCGGGATCGCCGAGATGTCGACCGCATTGTTGACTCCGCCAAAGGCAAGCCGCCTGCCGTTGACGAGCGAAAGCGTCGCATCGGGCCCGAGCCCGCGCAGATTGGGGCTCGATCCCGAATTGATGTTGACGTTCTCGGTGCCGCGCACGCCGACGCCCACGCTGGGGTTCTGGCCGCCATTGAAGTTCTGCGGGATGCTGCGGATCGTCTCGCCAAGGTCCGCCTGGCCGGCATTGCGCACATCCTCCTGGCCGATGCGGATGACGGGGGAGGCGGGCGGGGCGCCGCGGATGCGCGTGCCCGTCACGACGATGTCGCCCGGTCCGTCATCCGAAGCGTCCGCGACCTGTTGCCGGCGGATGACGACTGTCCCGCCGCGCGATTCCGCGACGAGGCCACTTCCTTCGAGGAGCCGCGCGATCGCGGTCTCGGGATCGAGCTCGCCGCTGAGCGCGGGCGCGCGCCTGCCCGCGACATCGGCGCCCGAAAAGATGACCTCCCGGCCGGAAGTCTTGCCGACGGCGACGAGGGCGTCGGCAAGATCCTGGGCCGGGAGGTCCCAGCGCACCGGCGCACCTGGCGCCGATTGCGCCTGCGCCGGCATGAGGGAAGCCAGCGTGCCTGCCGCGACCCCGGCAAGCAACGCCGGCCAGCGCCGGTTCGAAAATCTGGTCATGTTCCTCTCCCTCCAATGCCGCCCATGAGTGGGGCGGTCGTTCGAAGGGCTCGACGCGGGGCCGGCGGGGGACCTTAGGGTCGGGACGAAATTTTTTTGTGCCCACGCCTCAGCATGATCGTGCCGGGTGTGGACCGGTCGAGCTCGAGGTCGAGGACATGCGCGAGATTGTCGGCAAGTCGCGTAGGATCATCGACGCGGAAGCGCCCCGAGACACCGAGCGCCGCGATCGTAGCGTCGCCTGCCACCAGCTTGGTGGCTGAATGACGATTGGCCTCGGCGAGGATCACATCGAGCCTTGCGTCTCGTACCTCGATTATCGCCCGCGACCAGTCGGGCGCAGTCGCGGCCGGAGTGGGCATCGCGGTCAGATGGCCTCCCGCAAAACTGACCGCTTCGCCCGCCTTCAGTCTTCTGGGTGCGCGCGCTGCCGCGGTGTCGGGACGCGTGCTTGCCGCGACGTCGATCGCGCCCTCGATAAGGGCTACCTCGACCCTGTGTTCTGTCAGCGAGACGTCGAAGATCGTGCCGCGTGCGGTGATGCTTCCGTCGGCCGCAGCGACGACGAAGGCACGCGCCTCATGCGCGACCTCGAAGCGCGCACGTCCGCGCTCGAGCCTCAGATGGCGTGCATCGGGCCCAAGCGCGACCGTCACCAGGCTGTCGCCATCGAGCGTCACCATCGACCCGTCTGCAAGGTGGAAGCGCCTGATGTCGCCGCCCAGGGTGGCGATCTGCGCTGGGCCGGCTCCGGCCGTGCCCGGGACCGTCACTGGCCTTGCAAAGCGGTGCGAGGCGAAGAGGCCTGCGCCCGTGATTGCCGAGAGCGCCAGGAGGAGGGTGATGAGCGCGAGCGTGCGCCGCTTGGGCGACCGCGCGGGCGTGTGGATCTCTCCAGTTCGCTTGAGCAGCTTCGCATCAGCGAAGCGCCCGGCGATCCGGTTATAGGCGGCGAGATGCTCGGGCTGGCCGAGCCAGGTTTCGAAATCGCTCCTGAAGCGCGCGGCATCGTCACGTCGCATCCGCGCAAACCACGCAGCGGCCTCCTCGCGCAGCCGTTCCTTGCGGGCGCTGTCGGTTGCGGCGTCCGGGCCGGTCACGCGTCGTCCAGTTCGCGGTCGATATGGGTAAGCGCACGCATCACGTGATATTCGACGGTCGCCGTCGTGATCGCAAGACGCCCCGCGATCTCCCTGTAAGTGAAGCCGTCCACGCGGTGCATCAGGAACACCTGGCGGGTGCGCTCGGTGAGACCCGAGATCGCATGCTCATATCGCACGACAAGATCCGCCGCCTCGATCATCTGGGCCTGGTCCGGGGCGACGGGCAGGTCGATGGCCTCGTCGAGCGGTAGATGGTAGTGCGCATGCCGGCTCCTCTCGCGACGCGCCTTGTCGATGAGGAGGTTGCGCGCCACGCGCTGCAGCCAGGCCGCCGGATTGCGAATGCCCTTTACGGGCTCGCTTGCGCTCAGTCTCAGGAACGTCTCCTGCACCATGTCGTTGGCGGCCTCGGGATCGCGCGTGCGGGCACTCAGCCACCGGCGAAGCCTCGGCGCCTCCGCGCGGAACAGGCCGTCCATGTCGAGCATGGCCCCCGCGTCATCGCGGTCCTCGCCGGCGTGCGTCATGGGGCAGGGGCGGACGCGTTGCGCCGCTTCGCTGTGATGATGTCAATGTGCACGGGCGGGTCGACCTGGCGGCAGCGATCGGCGCTTGGGGGTAACCCCAGGCGGCAATGCGTCAGTCAGGTGCGCCGCCGTTGCGTGCCCTTCAGGCGCGCTGGTCCGGTACGGCCGCCCGTCCGGCGGACGGGCGTCTGTAATGCCTGGCAGGGAGAATTCCCGCAGCGTGCCTGCCGGCTGCCACGCTGCGCCATGATCATGCACGAACCAGGGCGGGGGCGCAAGCCGGGGCGGCCGGCGCCTTTCCGTTACGGCAAGGGCCATCGCGTTTCTCATGTTCCATGTTTGTTCTGTCCTACAGGGCGCGCACTCGCTACGCTTTCATATCGATGGAGATTGCCGATGCTGCTCGTTGATGCCCCGCTGATCCTTGCCTTTGCCGCGCTCGTCACCAGCCTGTCCGCACTGATCTGGTCGCTTCGACGCAAGCCTTGAGCCTGTCGGAGCGGCACTAGGCGACGTTCGCGGACCCTGTCCGTCAATTGCCCGTGGCCGGTTTCGGCTCCAGCGCGATCGGCGACAGGCTGGGACCCGATATCGATGCGGTCTATGGCGTGGCGCTTCTTGCGCTGTCTCGTGCCCTCGACGATCCGTGAGGGCAGAGGTGTGCCCACCGGCAGCCGGTGTGGGCGATCGCTGGAATCAGGCAGGGTCGTCAGCCGTTTTCGGAGTTGGTCTTGTGGCAGCCTTGCGCTGACGGGCATCCGGTGCGGATATCGCTTGGGGGTCTGGCATTCGCAACGCGCGCATCACCAGTTTGATCTTCAAGCGCGCTTCTTTGGCCGCGAGCCGGTCGCGCTCCTGTCTTGGCTTTCGGGCATGGCTGAGTAGAAGGTCGAGCTGGCAGAGTTCGAGCCCCACGCCCCGGCAGATCGCGTGCATATGAGTGCGGGCATAGGTTGGGCGCAGCGTGTTCTCGCAGCCGGCGGGCAGATCGGTTGCCTGGATCACGCGCGAACGCATCGAAGGCGGCACGGTCGCTTTTTCCCACGGCATAGAGCCAGGCGAGCGCGGATTAAGCCCGATTAGCTACCGCACAGCGTCGGCTTTGTCGGACAAGTACGAACCCGCTGGCGCGGGATGGGTGGCCGATCCGAGGCTATACGAGCGCGGCTTATCAAGCGCCTTGGTTGAGCCTCGCTAAGGGGAGGCACACGCTTCCGACTCCTTCAACACGAGGAGTCGAACGATGACCACGATCACACATGACCCCGCCCTGACGCTGCGTCAGCGCTTGATCGAGGACATGGACCTGCATCGCCTGTCCCGGGCTACGCAGCGCAACTATCTGCGCGACGTGGCGCGGTTTGCGAGTTGGTTGGGCCGTCCGCCCGATCGCGCGACCGATGAGGATCTGCGCCGATATCAGATCGAGCAGCGCGAGATGGGGCTTGGGGCACCGGCGATGAACACGGCGGTCTCGGCGCTGCGGTTCTTCTACACGCGCACGCTCGACCGCCCCGACCTGACGCGCAAGCTTCACCGGGTGAAGCATCCCCGCGCCCTGCCAACCGTGCTCAGCCGCGAGGAGGTCACGCGGATGCTCGACGCGACGACGAGCCTCAAGCACCAGGCGATATTGTCGGTCGCCTATGGGGCCGGTCTTCGCGCCTCCGAGGTCGCGAAGCTCAAGGTCCGTGATATCGACGGCGAGCGCATGCTGCTCAGGGTCGAGTGCGGCAAGGGCGGGCGGCATCGCAACGCCATGCTTGCCAACGACCTGCTCATTCTCCTGCGCGAATGGTGGAAGGTCGGCCGCCAGCAGGGCATGATGCATCCTGACGGCTGGCTCTTCCCAGGGCAGCATTACCTCAAGCCCATCTGCTACCGGCAGGTCTACCGCATCGCGACCGAAGCGGCGCAAGCCGCGGGCATCACCAAGCGGGTCGGCCCGCACACGTTGCGCCATAGCTTCGCTACCCATCTGCTCGAGGATGGCGTCGACATCCGCATCATCCAGGTCCTGCTCGGCCACGCCCAACTGACCACCACCTCGCTCTATACCAGGGTGGCGACGCGCACCGTGAAGAACGTGATCAGCCCGCTCGACCGGCTCGCCATGATCCCCGGCTCACAGGCTGCGCCCGACGGCTGAGCCGTTGCGCCCCTCACCCGAGGTCGCCGACATGTCGGCATGGGCTTCCAGTTCTGACTTGCGGCACTGACCCTGAATCCAAGGAGGATATAATGAAAGCCAAGTTCCTCACTTTCCCGGTGGTTGTGGGCCTCAGCCTCGTGACCACGTCTGCTACCGCTGAAGAGGTCCGGGAGCCTTCGGCTCCGACATATGCGGCGAAAGTTGATCCCACGGCCTTTCGCGAGGTGACGCTCGAACATAAGAAGCTCGGCGTTACGACAAGCCCCGCAACGGTGCGGCTGATCGCGCCTGGAATGGACAAGTTCAGCATCTATCCGTTGCTCGGCGCGCCGCATTTCGGCGAAGGCATCACCCGCCGGTGGAATTACGTCCTCTTCTTCCCGCCGGCTGCCGGTGAGACGGAGCGGGTGCGTTGCCGCATGGAGATCCGCTTCGAACGCCGGCGCGGTCACTACAGCGTCACTGTGTCCGAGGTGGTCTGGCAGGACCAGGCCTGCGCGGACCGGGTTGCGCGTGCGAGCTGATTGAGCGAGGGGCGGCGACATGCGCATCGGACTTCTCGCCGCCTCTGTGCTCGCGTGTGTCGGCACCATTGCCTCGGCGCAGACATTCGGTCCGCCCATCACGGGCCTGTGCCTGCTCTCGCGGGCGGGCGCCATTGCTGCCTCGCGCGCAGGCCAGTCGATGCAGGCGCAGCTCATGCAGATGCAAGGCTCGTTGTCGGGCGACCTCGCCCGGCAGCGTGCCGCTATCGATCAACAGCGCCGGGCACTGGAGGCACGGCAGAATTCCACCGCGCCGATTGAGTATCAACGACAGCAGACCCTGCTGAACCAGCAAGCGCAGGCGCTTGAGCAGCAGCAAAATGCGCGCTTCATTGCTGCGCAAACGCGTGGTCAGCAGCAGATCGACAGTGCGCTCAACAATGCACTGGGACGGGTCGTCACACGCACCAGCTGCAGTGTCGTGCTGGAGCGCGACAACGCCTATGGCTGGAACAATGCGATGGACATCACGCCCGCCGTTACCCGCGAAATGGATGGCTTGCTTCTGAGCGTTGTTTTGCAGTGATCGACCCGCCGACACATTCCCGTTGATGACCTGTTCCACCCATTCGGCTTCTGAAGTCGTGAGCCGGTGCCAACCATTGTCCGTTTTTTTTCACTTCGGATCCAAAAGCAATCCGACTGCTATCTTCCCGAAAATCTGAACCTGAATCGACGGCAGCTGTTGAGATCTTCAATTCGACGTCGGAATGTCCGATTTGTCGGCGGTGTCCGTCGTCGAAACCTTTGGCACAGATCGCGGCGCAGATTAGCGGAGAGCGGGCCTCGTCTGGGGGTTGATGTTATGCGGCGAGCCTGCGGTGTTGCAAGCGCCGATGCTCGATGGTCTGTCGCTTGATCCTTTCGCGCTGTTGGATGATGGCCGGGCCCCTGCCGAAATAGGCGTCGGCGGGCGTCACGTTGTTCAGGCTCTCGTGGTAACGCTGGTGGTTGTAGTGCTCGACGAACGCCGCGATCTGGGTCTCGAGATCGCCGGGCAGGAAGTAGTTTTCCAGCAGGATGCGGTTTTTCAGGGTCTGGTGCCAGCGCTCGATCTTGCCCTGGGTCTGGGGATGGAATGGGGCGCCGCGCACATGGCTCATGCCCTGCGCCCCGATCCATTCGGCCAGTTCGCCCGCGATATAGCTAGGCCCGTTATCCGACAGCAACCGCGGCTTGTGCCGGACATGGGCCTGGTCGCAGCCTGAGGCGGCAAGCGCCAGTTCCAGCGTGTCGGTGACATCCTCGGCGCGCATCGTTGTGCACAGCTTCCAGGCGATGATGTAGCGCGAGTAATCGTCGAGCACGGTCGAGAGGTATATCCAGCCCCAGCCGATGATCTTGAAGTAGGTGAAGTCGGTCTGCCACATCTCGTTC
This sequence comes from Sphingobium sp. FW306-1B-F04DB, assembly GCF_058781925.1. Classification (NCBI taxonomy): domain Bacteria; kingdom Pseudomonadati; phylum Pseudomonadota; class Alphaproteobacteria; order Sphingomonadales; family Sphingobiaceae; genus Sphingobium; species Sphingobium sp. FW306-1B-F04DB. The sequence continues at coordinate 37,437 of NZ_JBYSXE010000038.1, forward strand.
GGCCGGGCGGTCTTGTGCTGGAACTCGTTCGCCGCCTTGATCACCACATAGGCTGGGCTGGTGATCAGGTCGTGGGCCTTCAGCAGGCGGTAAACCGTGGATTCTGACACGAAGTAGCGCTTGTCGTCGGTGAAGCGCACGGCCAGTTCCCGAGGGCTCAGCTCCGATACTTCCAGCGCAAGTTCGATGATCTGATCATGGATGTCCGCCGGGATGCGGTTCCACACCCGGCTTGGCGCCGAGGGTCGATCTTCCAGCGCCTCTGGGCCGCCATCGAGATAGCGGTCATACCAGCGGTAGAAGGTCCGGCGCGGGATGCCGAGCTGGTCCAGCGTGTGCCGTGCCGGCAGGTGCGACTGCTCGACGATCCGGATGATTTCGAGCTTTTCGGATGCGCGATACCTCATTCGTCGTCGCCCCCATCCGCGATCATGCTTTTTTTGAGCAGTCGGTTCTCGAGCGTCAGGTCCGCGACGCATTCCTTCAGAGCGCGGGCCTCGCGGCGCAGATCCTTGACCTCGTCAGTGGTGGCAGCACGGGCGGTATCGCCCGCCAGCCGGCGTTTCCCGGCCTCCATGAATTCCTTCGACCAGGTGTAATACAGGCTCTGGGCGATGCCTTCCTTGCGGCACAGCTCGGCAATGCTGTCCTCGCCGCGCAGGCCTTCGAGCACGATCCTGATCTTGTCCTCGGCCGAGAAATGGCGCCGGGTCTGCCGCCGGATGTCCTTCACCACCTGCTCGGCCGGCTTTTTGGCGCTTGAGGATTTGGGTCTCATCTTCGTTCCTTCGTCACTACGACGAGACCCCAAATCCTCCTTAATTCACAACCTCAAATCTGTGCCATTGGTGCTGACGGCGGACACCTTCACGTTGACGTTCCATATTGTGGACGTGATTGTGATGCCCACACTCCATTCATCGGGCCATGTGTCCCATCGGACACGAATCCATTGATCGTCGGTGTTGCCCCTGCTTCCGTTCGCCTTCGCATTCCCAAGCGACCGCGCTCCCAAGTCAGCGATCGCGTCCCCGCATAGGAGATTAACCTTGGAGCATTCCCACGCATTGCCCGCAGGCGTTCGCCAAAGATTATCCGACCTCTTCCTCGATTTGGAGGCCGGCACAGGCAACGTCGAAATGCGCAAATGCCTGCATGCAGTGCTCATCCAGACCGCTATCGATTTGTCAGCCACCTTGTTTCCCGACAATCGGGCGCGAGACCAAGTGATCGAACGGGAACGGACAAAGGCTGGCTTCGCCGCAGGTACGGGACAGGCATTTTAACGAAGCTTTCCTCGACCGGCACATCTCATCGGCAATGCAGATTTCGCCGACCTTCGTAGATTCCATTGATGTGAACGAAGGGCGGCTTCTGTTCACCACCAAGGGGCAGCTGAACGTCGGGGATGTCGGCGAAAGCCGTAATTGTCACCGAGGCTGCTGGCAGCGCCATGGTTCCGAAAGCGATGGCTGGAGGCGCCCGCTCTGGCTACTGAAGGCGCAGGAGCAGGTAATACCAAGATTCACTGATCAGAACCCGTGAGCCCATTCGCGCATGCCGATGGACATGATGCGCCAGGGCTGATCG